>JALVJB010000117.1 GCA_027034115.1 Acidilobaceae archaeon
GTTGAAGCGGACATCGTAACTCTCGGAAAAATAATCGGCGGAGGTTTCCCCGTCGGTGCTGTAGCGGGTAACAGTGATATCATGGATATGATAACTCCGAAGGGAAAGGTCTTCAACGCTGGCACCTTCAATGGGCACCCGGTGACAATGGCGGCGGGTCTTGCAACACTCAGGGTTCTGGAGCGGGAAGGATTATCAAAAGCTGTGGAGGCGGCAAAGGCCTTCGAAGACATTATCAGGGATGTTCTAGATAAGCTAGGTATGGAATATGCCTTAAACAGAGTTGAGTCTATGCTACAGGTATTCCTAGGGGTTACCAATGTCGACTCTCCAAGGAAAGCCCGTATGGCTAATAGAAAACTCTACGAGAGGCTTCACGAGGAGATGCTCCGCCAAGGCGTCCTTATACCCCCTAGCCAGTACGAGTCTATATTCACTAGCATAGTTCACGGTGTAAGAGAAGTCGAGAGATTCCAGGAGGCTTTCCGGGTCGCTGCGGGGAGGATAACAGGTTGGAGCTCCGCGTAGCCGCCCGGGGGAGCCTCCTGAGCATTATCCAGGTTAGGGAGGCTATGAGTTATATCGCGCATAGACTAGGAGAACAAATAAATTATAAATTAGTGAAAGTCAAGACTAAAGGAGACATAATCAAGGACAAGCCTCTTCACGAAATTCGTGGAGGAAGCCTGTTCGAGAAGGAAGTAGACAAGGCAGTTCTAGAAGGTAGAGCCGATATAGCAGTGCACAGTATGAAAGATCTACCCTCAAAACTACCCAATGGCCTAGAGATTTTAGCGGTAGCCCCGCGAGGGACCCCCAATGAATCGCTCGTGCCAGCAAGAGGTAAGGAGCCTTTATCGCTGGAGAGGGTCCCTCGGGGATCCAGGATCGCTGCAGGCTCTCCGAGGAGGAAATTCATGGTGAAGAATTCTAACACGAGCGTAGAGGTAACATGGATCCGGGGGAATATTGATACGAGGCTGAGGAAGCTTGACGATGGTATGGCTGACTACTTAGTAGTGGCGGAGGCCGCTCTCGAGAGGTTGAAGATCGAGAGGGCCAGAGTAGTATTGCCCTTAGAGAAATATGTGCCTGCTCCAGGACAGGGCATAGTGGCAATAGTGGGTCTCCGGGATAGTTCTATAGCAAGGAAGCTTAGGGCAGCCTCACACACGCCAACCAGAATAATGGCCGAGGCTGAGAGAGCATTCCTCTCCGCACTAGGGGGTGTCTGTGGGAAACCGGTTGGTGGAGTCGCTGGGCTAGACGATGGAGTCGAGTTTATAGCGGCCCTCTACCTTGAGGGGCGAAGCCTACACGTGAAGGTGAAGGCGAGGGACCCTGTCGAGGCCGGGTTAGAAGCTGCCGAGGCGGTTAAGAGTGCGCCGTGGTGGTAAGGTTTACCTTATAGGAGCAGGGCCAGGGGACCCAGAACTGATAACCATCAAGGGAGCTAGGATTCTCTCCATGGCAGACGCTGTAGTCTATGATAGGCTGGTAGACCGTAGACTCCTCGAACTCGCTAGAAGAGACGCTCTTCTAATCTATGCAGGGAAAGCGCCTGGCTCCCACTCAATGACCCAGGACGAGATAAATCAGGCTCTACTGGAATTAGCCTGGAGGTACGAACTGGTCGTCCGGTTGAAAGGCGGAGACCCCTTAACTTTTGGGCGGGGAGAAGAGGAGTGCCTCTACCTGCTATCACATGGTGTCGAATGCGAAGTTATCCCGGGAATAACAAGTTATCAGGGAGCCTCTGCCCAGTACCTAATCCCCCTAGCGGGGAGAGGGTTTTCTAGTAACTTTACAGTAGCTACTGGTACTAGAGCTGGAGGGTCCCTCCTAGGCTCCCGAGAGATAAACCGCATATTATCGAGCAGTGATACCGTCGTGTTTCTAATGGCGTCAAGAATATTCCCCGAGATTATTCAAGCAGCCATTAAAGTTAGGGGTCCCTCAACGCCTATAGCAGTAGTGGAGAGAGCTACAACACTCAGCTCCACTATAAGGCTGGCCAGTGCCTATGACCCTGAATGGAAAAACTACGCCGTATCAAGCCCTGCTGTTATCTATGTGGGTGGAGGGCCGAGTTGGGCGCTGAAAAACAGGGTTGTACGATACTATTCCTAGGCCCAGACCCGCCTCCTGGATCAGCTCTTTGTAGGATTGAATGGGTTCCCCTGCTAGCCTGGCACTCCATCGATAAATCATCAATAATATTAAATAAAATATATAAATATTTTGATAGCATAGTTTTATCTAGTCCAAGAGCGGTCAAAGCAGTTTATAAAGACGCCGAAAAATATAATATATTAGATAAAATAAAAAATATTGGTGAAAAATTACAGGTTTACTCCATTGGGCCCTCCACTAGCGCGGTAGCTGAGGGGTTACTAGGCTGGTCTAGCACTATCCCTCCACTATATACTGTGGTAGAGCTGGCACGTCTAGTATCCCGTTCCAACGCCTCGAGGGTCTTAGGGCTAAGATCTCCGAGCGCTAACAGGGCTCTCCAAGAAATACTCTTAGATAACGGTAAAGTCTATCTGGAGCATTACGTCTATCATACGCGAGTTGTTAGTGAAAATATTAAAAAATTAAATAATAATGTTTTCGAGTGTATAGCAGTCACGAGTTCAAGTATAGCAAGGCTCGTGAAGAGAATCGGGCTTAGAGGCGAGATGCTATCGATCGGTCCCGAGACAACCCAGACCCTCACGAGCATAGGGTTAGATCCAGTCTGTACAGCGGAGGAGTATACGTTAAGGGGGGTAATCTCATGTGCTGAAAAATATTGTAAAAATAAAAATTATTAATATCGATGACAAATACTAATAATATATATTGGATCGTACATGATTAAGTATTACAGGAGACTCGGAAATGGGCATGGAAGTAAGAAGGATACAAAGGCTAGGGTCCAGCAGCCTCGTAGTGACCCTACCCAAGGAATGGGCGAGAAGGCTAGGCCTAAAACCGGGATCACAGGTAATCCTAATCGATGAGGGTAACAGTATAAGAATAATGCCGATGGACCATGAATTACCTAAAGGAGTATATATTGATTTATCAAAACTTGAACCCGAAATAGCTGTATCTGTGCCATATTGCATATACATATCCGGGTATGATGCTGCAACGATTAAGCTACCAGAATCAGAAGTAATAATATCTAATATTAAGAGAAAAGCACACTCCTTCATGGGAATGGAAATATTCGACACTGGAGAGGGAGAAGTTAAACTAGAAGTACTAATAGACATGAACAAAATAGAATTCAACAGACTTTTCAAAAACATGAGTATGACAATGGCAAAAGTAATAAGAGTATTAAAAGAAGCGATAGAGGGAAAGCATGAGAATGCCCTAGACGAGCTCGGGTTCCTTCAAGAGGACTTCCTAAGAACCCTCTACCTCGCACTGAGATACCTATCCTCCGCGTCTCTACGAGTGACCAAGAAGGCATCCTCTACAACAGGCCTCTACGTCGCTATGGCCGCCAACTACACGGGACTAGTAGTAGATCTCCTACACGATTTCATAATACTATCAAATAAAATAAATATATCTAATATAACAGAAGAAGAAAAACAAGGCATAATTCATATACTAGACGCGTTAGAGAGAGCGGGAAGCCTAGAATTAAGGCTAATAGCTAATCCTAGTGCAAAGAGAACAGCAGAACTAATACAATTATTAAGAGAAGCTAAAAAAGAAATAGAGCGACAACTAATTAATATGAAAACCCCAGCCGCAGCTCTACTACTCGGAAAACTGCATGA
>JALVJB010000118.1 GCA_027034115.1 Acidilobaceae archaeon
TAGGGGAGCCTAGCTCTCCCTTCTGCCATGTCCGTGGCGTCTGCAACCTTAACTATTGACGCTTCAATCGTGAGAGCGTTTACGTTCATAGCGGTGGAGTATATTGCGCCTAGGACTTCGCTTTTGATGCGTGGTATTAGTTTTTCCTTTTCCTTGTCTTGTATTACATTTGGTAAGAGTCTCGTCAGTATCCTGTCAGCTAGGAGGGCTCCGATGAGCTCGTGCATGTCTCTGTGAACGGAGTTTCCTATATCGTGTAGGTATGCGGCTAGCATTACGATCAGTTTAGCGTAGTCCTCTGAGGAAACCACTTTATCCCTAATACTTGAGGGTTCTATATCGGCGGATCGCAGGATCTCGTAGATTTCTAAGGCGGACCCGGTTACTATTGTAGCGTGGACAGGGCCGTGATCGTTGTATAGAAGCCTCCCAACAGCGTTGACATTTGCCATTCGAAGCAACTCCTGGATCTCCGGGTCTCTTGTAAGTGCCTCCCACGCCTTTTTCAATAATTGATTAGAATATACATGTTTCTTATACAGTGTCTGCGAGACAACCGCCATTAGTCAACCACCTCGCTCTTTACCCACTCTAGGTAGGCGGGGTTCCCTTCCACTATGGGAACAGCTATTACCTCTGGAAGACTGTACGGGTGGACCTCTTGGATCTTGTTAATGAGCTTGTCTAAGGCTTTAACGTGCGTCTTGATAATTAACAGGTCTTCACGGTCTTCTTCAATTTTACCCTGCCACCAATACACACTCTCTACGGGCGTAATGTTTACGCAGGCTGCGAGTCTCTCCTCGAGGATTGTTTTGGCGAGATCCTTACCCTTTCCCTGTGGGGCTGTTACGTAGACAACGTAGTAGTCATTTCCCACCTTGCATCACCTTTGGAAGGGTGTCTTACCAGCGTATTCCGCTTCTCCGGCAAGCATATCTTCGATTTCTAGTAGCCTGTTGTATTTAGCTGTTCTTTCTCCCCGTGCTGGTGCTCCAGTCTTTATTAGCCCCGTTCCCAGGCCCACGGCCAAGTCTGCGATGAAGGGGTCCTCTGTCTCGCCGGACCGATGGCTAATCACAGCCCTCATACCATGATTATATGCTTCTCTAACGAAATCGAACGTTTCGGTTAAGGTACCTACTTGGTTAACCTTAACTAGAACAGCGTTGGTAGCGTGCATCTCTATGCCCTTCCTCAAGTATTTCACATTTGTCGTATACAGGTCATCTCCAACGATTAACACTCTACTGCCTAGCTTCTCAGTTATCATCTTAAACCCGTCCCAGTCATCCTCATCGAAGGGATCTTCGATGTATTTGATTGGATACTCGTCCACAATAGCTTCATAATACGAGAGAAGTTCCTCTCTGGGCATAGATACGCCATCTATCCTATATATATTTGTTTTTTTATCATAAAATTGTGATGCTGCCGCATCGATGCCCAAGTAAAAGTCTTCCTCAAGCTTGTACCCAGCCTTTTCAATAGCTTGTTTTAACGCCTCAAGGGCCTCTCTGGTTTTCTTCATTGGCGGCGCGAATCCTCCTTCGTCACCTACGTTAACAGCATTTAACCCATATTTCTCTTTTAATAAATCTTTAAGAGACCAATAGGTTTCTACTGCCATCCTCATTGCTTCATGGAAGCTATCGGCTCCTACTGGGATGATCATAAACTCTTGAATGCTGAGCTCGTTGCCAGCGTGTACCCCTCCGTTGATAATGTTTAGGAGGGGAGTGGGGAGGAGTCTTGCCATAGGGCCGCCCAGATACTCGAATAACTCTAATCCTGCGGTATTGCTAGCTGCTCTAGCTACCGCGATGCTAGTCGCCGTTGTAGTATTGCCTCCTATTCGAGCCTTGTTGGGGGTCCCGTCTATCGCGATCAGGATGTGATCTATTCTTGATTGGTCTCTTGAATCCATTCCAACGAGCCTCGGAGCCACATGATTCTCGAGGGCTGCAAGGGCTCTCGAGACTCCTAGGCCTCTCCATTTCCTCCCTCCATCCCTGAGCTCGACAGCCTCCCTCTCGCCTCTACTGGCACCGCTTGGAGCATAGCCGTATCCCCAGCCATTGTTCGTTTCCACGATTACTTTTACCGTGGGTTTACCCCGGGAATCTAGAACCATTCTCCCTAGAACTCTCCGTATTTCGAACGGATTCATAAGCACCGCCATAGGTTGAGTGTAGGTGGTAGGAAAAATATTACTTAAGGGTTCGGCTCCTTCGCTGGGGGGAGCGATTGAGAATCCTGGTCATAGGCGCTGGCAGGGTAGGCAGCACACTAGCGGAGAGGCTTAGTAACGCTGGCCACTCTGTTACAGTCATTGATAGGGATGAGTCAAAGCTCGTTAGCATTCAGGCTGATGTGGAGAGCTACGTGAGGGATGCGACGGACCCAGACACTTATGAGGAACTAGACGTTAGGATGTACGATGTTATAGTGGCTGCGACGGATAGGGATGAGGTTAACCTCTTCGTCGCGGCTATTTCCAAGCTCTACAATATTGAGAAAATATATGTTAGAGTTAAGAATCCTAAGACTAGCAGACTCCTCCGAATGCTCGACGTGGAGGGAATCGTCGTCGTACCTCAACTGGCCGCAAATATACTCTACTCCATGATTGAGGGTAAGCAGAGAATGGTCAGCATCGCTGATGCTTTAGTTGGAGAATTTAAACTCGCAGCGCTTACGGTTAAGGAGACCAGCCCCGTGAGGGGAATGACTCCAAGAGAGGTTGAAGCAGAGGGCCTCCTCCCAAAGGAAGCTAAGATATTCGCTATCTACAGTCGTGATAGATTTTATGACCCTGACGAAGCTCCACCTCTTGAATCTGGAGATGTTGTCATATTGCTACTCCATGAGTCAGCTCTGGAGAAGATAGGAGAGCTATTCTAGGGAGGTGCGTGGTTTGGGTTCGTTCGACCTGGGGAGTCTCTGGAGTGCTTTCAGCCAGAGCGAGTTCGTTCTCCGCTCGCTGGAGTCATTAATACTCTTATTTATAATATTAATATTATTAGATATCTTTAAAAAGATAATATTAAAGATAGGGAGGCTAAGCGGCGCCGACGAGAGAGCCCTAGAAAACACCTACAAAGTAGTTGAAATAACAACTTTAATAATAACAATTTTCCTAATACTCTACCTGCTCACGCAGCAACAAGTCATAGTTATCTTCATTCTAGCCGTAGTGCTCGTAATACTCGCCTCGAGCTGGGAGACAATAGCCAACATCGCTAGCTACTACGCGATACTCCTATCCAGGGCAGTGAGTATTGGCGAATACGTTTCCCTAGGAGAATGCGAGGGTAAAATTAGGAAAATAACTGTTCTATATACAATTATAGATACCCCGGAGAGGACATGCACCATACCCAACAGGTTATTCCTTTCAAAGGCGAAGACCTCTGTGAAGGAGCCGGTTTACGCTGGCTTCCGCATCCGAATATGGGGGTTCGAGGACCTGGAAATAGCTGAGGGGATCCTTGTTAAACTGTCCAGTAGACTGCAAGAGGCGCTCCGGGGCATATCTGCTATACCGGGCGAGTCTAGGCTAGTCATAGAGGAGTATAGCCCCGACGCTGTCGCCATTACACTATTGATACCTGTAGCAGGGTATAGGCTCGAGCCGGAGAAGGCTTCGTTCTTAATGCGAGAGCTAGCCTCCATCCTTAAAGAGCAAGGGTACCCCTTCAATATAACAGTCGAAAGGGATAGAGCAGGGAAAAGGTGGAAGTAGGTATGCCTAGGAGGAGGAAGAAGAGGGATCCATTCGTCTGCCCCAGATGCGGTACCAGGGTCTCGGAGCCTGTTAAGACGTGGACGATAGTATCCCCTATACCCGACAAGTATGGGAGGATAACTGTGACAATAATGGGTAGCTTCGTCTGCCCCAACTGCGGCTACAAGTGGAGAGACGCTATCAAGAAATTCAAGACTGGGGGCGAAGAGCCCGGCGAGAGGAGCGAGGAGGAGAAGGAGGAGGGAACAATTATAGAAATAGACCTCTCAGATCTAGACGAGATCGAGTAATCACTCCCACTCAATGGTCCCAGGAGGCTTACTAGTAATATCGTAAACCACTCTAGTCGCCTCCGGTATCTCCGAGGTAATCCTCGAGGCTATAGCCTCGAGGAGGCCCCACTCGGCCCTATACGGGTTCGCAGTCATTGCATCCCTACTCTCAACTATCCTGACAGCTATGACTATGCCGTAAGCCCTCTTGTCACCCTTAACTCCAGTAGCCCTAGACCTTGTTACTACGGCGAAGTACTGCCACAATTGCCTCGCTAGGCCGCGCTTTTCTACCTCCTCGGCGACAATCCTGTTAGCTTTCCTAGCTATCTCGACAAGCTCGGGGGTAATCCTGCCTTCAACCCTTATTGCCAGAGCAGGGCCGGGCACTGGCTGCTTGTACAATACTTCCTCGGGTATTCCCAGTTTCTCTCCGATTACTCTAACTTCGTCTTTGTAGAATAGTCTAAGCGGCTCGACTAGCCTGAGACCGAAACGCTTGGGCAGGCCTGCCACATTATGATGACTTTTTATCTTATCAGCCCCTTTCCTCCCACCAGATTCTATTACGTCTGGATAAATAGTTCCCTGAATTAGATACTCGGCGCCTACTTGCTTAGCCTCGCGCTCGAGTATTCTAGCATAGACCCCGCCGAACACTCTCCGCTTCTCTTCGGGATCTTCTACCCCTTCTAGAGCGGCGTAGAAATCCCCAGAAGCGTCGATAACCTTGAGATTAATGCCGAGTTCCCTGAGAACTTTAACAGCCCTCTTAACTTCTCCGGCTGGGTGAAATCCGTGATCTATAATTACCGCGTGCAAGCGGTCTCCCAGGGCTCTATGAGCTATGACAGTTGCCACTGTGGAATCGACTCCACCGCTTACGGCTGATAGAGCAATGGAGTCTCCTACTGTTCCTCTCACATAGTCTATTAGGTCTTGTATTAGGTCGCCCGGTCTCCATTCTCTTGGAATCTTGGCAATTCTAAGCCAGTTATCGATTAGTTCGATTCCTAGTTCAGAGTGGTGAACCTCCGGGTGCCACTGTACTCCAAAAATCCGGTCATTAAGCGAAAATGCTGCCACCGGGCTGCCCTCACTCCTGGCTAGAACCTTGGATGCTTCGGGCGGCTCTAGGACGGCGTCATTATGACTCATCCATACTTTTATTCGGGAAGGAAAGCCTTGAAGGATACTTTCAGCCCGGAGGACCTCGACAAGGGTGGGGCCGAATTCTGGACTTGGGCTAGGGCCTACGGTTCCCCCGAGGACTTTCGCTAGTAGTTGATGGCCGTAGCAGATACCTAGAATAGGCTTATCGAGTGCCAACGCCTTCTCGACTACAGTATCGTGACGGCTTTCCCATACGCTTGAGGGTCCCCCGCTAAGCACTATAGCAGAGGACTCGGAGACTGCTTCATCAGCCTCCCAAGGATAGTATAGCTCGGCGTATACTCCTTGCTCTCTTATCCTTCTCGCTATTAGATGAGCGTATTGTCCCCCTAGATCTATTACGGCTACCTTTGCTATAGCTTCTTCTCGCATGACTTCCTGGACCCTCGTGTAGCGGCGCGCAAACCCGCCTTCACCGCTCCCGCGGGCTCCGCGGACTCGGGCGGGCACGGGTCTGTCTTAAACTCCGCGTGCTGGAGGGTTATTAGGGTAAGCTGTAATATCCCGTTGCACTCCTACTTACCTGATAATGGGTGTGATGTCATGATCTACACGGTTCCACCCAGGATTGCCCGGTTAGAAGGGGATCCGCTCGACTCTGGGAAAGAGGCTATTGTTGTCCCCGTACTCCAGGCTGAAGGTAAGCCTAGTATTGAAGGTATCCTTGAGAGAATTAATGAAGTATCAAACGGTGTTGTCTCTAAGGCCTCCGAGAGAGGCGTGTTTCGCGGCGATAGGGGTGAGGTGTATACTGTTCCCCTGGAGAAGGCTATTGTCTACCTTGTCGGCGTCGGCAAGGAGCCTAGCGATGATTCCTATAGGAGGGCTCTGGCAAAGGTTGCTAAGAGTGTTGTTGATAAGCACGAGGAGGTTGTAGTCGTACTCGAAGGGCTCGCAGAGGCATCTGCGAATGAGGCCATGGTGGGATTCCTTCTAGGAGCCTACAAGCTCGAGTACTTTAAGTCCGAGAAGAAAAGCAAACTGAGAACTGTTTACTATAATGGAGGCCTAGACGAGGCTTATGTTAAAGCCGTCGCCGAGGCCGTCTACCTTGCTAGGGACGTTGCAAACGCTCCTCCCAATGATCTTTACCCGGAGAGGCTCGCGGAGAAGGTTAGAGAGCTATTCTCTAGCCTGCCTAACGTTGAGGTAGAAATATTCGATTACGATAGATTAGTCAAGGAGGGCTTTGGGGGGATAGTCAATGTTGGCAAGGGGAGCAAGTACAAGCCGAGACTTGTCAAGATCCACTACAAGGGTGGAGGCAGGAAGATAGCATTGGTAGGGAAGACCCTAGTATTCGACGCTGGAGGCATCCAGGTGAAACAGGCTTACACAATGACTGATATGTACGCGGATAAGGCTGGGGGTGCCGCTGTGCTAGGCGTGCTATGGGCCGCGGCAAAGCTGGGCCTCCCTGTAGACCTTTACGGCCTACTCGGAGTAGCGATAAACACTCTCGACGGCGAGGCTTATCTTCCAAGCGATGTTATCAGGATGTGGGATGGCACAAAGGTCGACGTGGGTCACACCGACGCGGAGGGGAGACTAGTAATCGCCGACGCAATCGCTTACTCCGCTAAAGAGCTAGGCGTTGACGTAATAATAGATCTAGCTACACTCACCGGGGCCGCAGTTATAGCGCTGGGCCCGCTGGTCGCCGCGGTATTCACTCGAGATGAGTCGCTGAAGGAATTATTCATGGAGGCGGCAGAGAAGACCGGTGAGAAGCTATGGCCACTACCCCTAGTAGACGAGTACAAACAGCTACTCAAGAAGAACGCCAGGCTCGGCGATATTAGCAATGTCGGTGGCAGGTGGGGAGGCGCAATAACTGCTGCTCTCTTCCTCGAAAACTTCACTCACGGCAAGAAATTCGTCCACCTAGACATCGCTGGCCCAGGCATAGGCGGTGGGGAAGCGGCGTCAATAGCTCCCGAGTACTGGCCTGGAAAGCACGCTCCAGGCTATGGAGTGAGATTAGTGCTAGAGGCTCTAAAGAAAATAATAGGTTGAGGGGTCTCCAATGAACCTGCTCGGAACATGTAAACCACTGATCGGCGTGGTACACCTACCACCATTACCCGGCAGCCCTGGCTATAAGAGGAGGAAATATCCCCCGCAACTCGGTCGTAGATGGGATTTCAGTGAAATCCTAGAATACGCCGTCGAGGAAGCTAAGAAGTATGAAAGAGCCGGATTTAACGCTATAATTATTGAGAACTATGGCGATAAACCCTATGGCGCCCACGCTGGGCTGGGAGAGACCGCTGCAATAGCCATTATTGCAAGAGAGGTCTCCAGGCACGTATCTCTGCCTATCGGCGTAAGCCTCCTCCGAAACAGCGGTTACGAATCCGTCTACGCGGCGCTTGTCTCCGGAGCGTCCTTCGTCCGGGTAAACGATCTATGCGAGATCCGAGCCTCCCCAGAAGGGTTGCTCTTCCCAGAGGCCAGGAGAATAGCTAGAGCGCTAACTGAACTTAACCTCTATGATAGGCTAGAGGAAGGCGAACTAGGCGTGATGGCGGACATCAGTGTGAAGCACTCATGGCCTGTAATCCAGGCCGACATCTCAATAGGGGAGCTAGTCGAGGAATGCCTCGACAGAACGGGCTTCCCGCTCGAGGCCATAGTTATATCGGGTCCTAGAACTGGTGTTCCACCCTCACTGGAGGATCTTCAGGAAGCTAGGAGGGTAGCTGCGAGGAAGGACGTGGCGGTTGTGGTTGGAAGCGGTTTAACCCCGGAGAACCTGCCGAGCTTCTGGAAGGCTGCGGACGGGTTCATAGTGGGAACCTGGGTGAAGCTTGGCCGCATCACTGAGAACATGGTTTCTGTGGAAGCGGCTAGGAGGCTCTCCGAGATAGCTCAGCGTTATAGGCAGGTGTGGCCTTGCCAGGAGTCATAGGGTATGGGCGAGGGATGAAGAAGAGAACCCGGACTTCAGAGGAGACCCGATGAAGAATCCTAGTCCACCGGACCACCCTAGTAATACCCTGTTCTACCTCCGTTAGGGCTTCTATCACTCTAAACAGGGAGTCGGGACCCGCGATGTCGCTTGATGCTGCTGAGAGTATAACACCCGCAGTACCCCTTGTGGGTGAGGGGGCCGAAGAATTCGGTGCTACTGAACGGCTTGAAATGCTCGTATCTCTACTGGCTATTGGGAGTGTTGGCGACGAGCAGGTGCGGTCCGGAGTCATAGAAGAGGTGGCTAACATATTCGACGTGCTTTTATCTATTACTGCTAGCTACATCGATCCCTCAGCCACAGATCTCGTAGGTCACCCGCTCGTGGACATATTCGAGCTAACCGAGTGCGTCGGCTCCGAAGCCCTATACGAAGTAATAGCTGGATCTATGAACGCCTTAGCAGGAAACGGCGATCTAGATTACGACGCCGTTGAGATCCTAGCAGACTGCCTAGGCTGGGAAGCCCAACCCGATAAGAGCCATCCTATCAAGACGGCCAGCGGCGTCATAATGTCTTTAGCTGGATCTATAAATAAAGCAATAATAAATTATCTGTAACGGGAGCCCCTAATTATATTGGCTAGATAAATGCACCCTGCTAGTAAACTGGGCCAATGAGGAACGATGGGCAGCCCGACGAGAGTGAGGAACCATTGTAGCCCCGAGGCCCCAGTACTTGCATCAAGTGATATACACAGCCCGAGGTATCTAGGCGTTTTTAAGGAGGCCCTTGAGAAGTATAGAGGTCCGTCCCCTTGCCTCTTTCTGCTGGCAGGTGATATTGTAGATAAGGGTAATGTAGCCGCGGCTGAACCGGTCTTCAGAGCGATATACGAGAGGTTCAATGATAATCCCCTACGCATTGTGGCTGTGTTTGGCAATGAGGAGTACCATGATAGAGAAGTGTTATTTATAAAAAAATATAGTTATGTAACATGGCTCAACGACTCATACACTATCGTAGAGTGCGGGGGGACCAGGATCGGAATAGTTGGAACGCGAGGAGCGTTAGAGAGGCCTACTAGGTGGCAGAGGAAGAATATGCCTTGGCTGTGGAGGATTTACAGAGAAAGGCCTCGAATAATAAAGGAACTAATAAAATCAGTTAAAAAAGAATCAGATATAGTAATCCTACTGTCTCACTATGCATTATCAAAGGCCACCATAATAGGCGAGCCCAAGAGCGCTTGGCCCGAAATATACTCCCCCGAGATGGAGAAGGCTTTAATCGAATCTAGGCCAAACGCCGCAGTCCACGGCCACTCGCATCATGGAAAGCCCTTCGCGCTTGTAAACGGCATACCCGTTTACAACGTAGCCCTTCCACTAAACAAGGATGTAGTAAGAGTCTGCCCGGCTAGAATGAGAACCTTGCTCGACTTCTACTAGAGGCTTTGTAGGAGGAGTAATTAGGGCTATGTAGTCTTTAATTCTCTGGAAGGCTTAGACATTAGCCCGTACTAGGAACTGCGAGGGGTGGGGCAGTAACGGCCGGGAGCGTCACTAGTAGGCTTGCGAGAATCGCAATAGCTGGCATTGCGGGGTGGATAATAGCCTCACTCCTATACCTAACTGGGGTTATCTTGCATGTTACTATTCCTCTAATTCTAATCCTAGTAGTAGGAGTAATCTTCGCTCTAGTATTAGGATTCCTCATAGACAGGCTTGCAATAGGGCTCGCTAGATATCTTCTGGACCTGGTAAGCCTCGAGGAAGAATTTGAGGGAGAGAATGAGCGCTCCGAGTCACCGATTGAGGCTTTTCTTGTAAAGTCTTTAGTTAGAGCTATGGCGATGGAAACTATACCAGATATAGATGATGTGATAGTTCTCATTGGTGGTGAGGCCAGCGACGTCACTGACCTCTTAGACCCGGAACTGCTTGATACTATCATTGAGGATGTGTTCCCCGATTATCCGGATTCCTGGTATAATAATCTAACTATATCAATTATAAATAATAAACTTTTAATAATACTAGATAATCATACTGCAAAGATACTTGATAGAATATTGAAGAGCGGGGGAGAGGAGCAAGCAAAAATAAGTAATTTCGAAGAATTAAAAATATTATATTATTTAATTAAAAAAATATATCTAGCTAAGTATCCGGAGGCCAGCGATGCCATGGCGGCCTACGTTGCCTACAAAATAATATTAAAAACTATTAAAAATAATATATTAATATTGCCCGCGGAACTACTAGAAAAACTTCCAATAGAACCAGACAACATCCGGAGTAAGGTTTTGGCACAAATCCGTGACGAGCTTAATTCACAGTACTAGATATTCTAGTATATATATGAAGAATATACTATATTCTTCTTCTTACACTTGTTTATTTCTCCGCTTCCCCTACTCTATCAGCCCCAATTCTTCTCCCATGCTAAGGAGCACAGCCCGTGCTCCCGCGCTGCTAGAGCTTTTCGGAGCCC
>JALVJB010000119.1 GCA_027034115.1 Acidilobaceae archaeon
TAAACATAACAAAGAATGGACACCTGGTCACAGCATACGAGGCATACCTTGGAGACAGCAACAGCCTCGCAAGGGACCCCTACAACACGGCTAAGAGAATACTATACACAGCCCCAGAACCCCAGCGGGTAGGAACATGCATACACCTAGAAGGGGTTATCAGGGGAGTGGCAACGGTAACAACAAATGACGGAAGCACGATAAACCCATTATACATCGAGGCCTCCTCTACATCGCAAATGAGCTGTAATGGAGTCTAACGCTCAGCTACAATCGTGTACTCAACCCCGTCGTAGTCCTCCCGGAGTATCCGGAAGCCTGCCTCTTGCAGTGTTCTCCGGACTCTCTCGAGGGGATAGAAGATTTCATCTCCTTTTACCTCGATCACATCGCCCTTTTCGAGTGAGAGTATTGTTGAGAGGAACCTGGCTGAGGGCTTGGCGAAGCATGACTTGTAGGCTTCACTTGTGAGGAGCACTCTTACCCTTCTCCCTGCCACTACTAGTCACCGCTACCTCAGTCTAGACATCTATATCCTACTTGGTTAGTATATATTATTTGTCCGTTCGTAAAGTCAATAGGATTTTTCTACTAGATAGTATATACTCTCTAGGAGCATAGTGCAACCCTGATCCTCCAGAGGTCCCGGCATCGCCGACAGCGACTATACTACCTCCTGCATAGTGCTCTCTTGGAGCCAGTGCGAAAACAATCTTAGCGCTTATTTCCTCTAATAAGTAATCAGTAGAGACGGGTACAAGTGGGATGCCTGGAAGCTGGAAAAGAGAGGGATCCTACGAGGTTTGGACTAACCTCGTAGAAGAAGCCAGGAAGGCTGGCGTAGAGGTTGCATCTAATACTATCGGGCTCTGGCGCAGGGCTGCCCATGGACTAGCTAGGAGGCTCGATGATGTTTTACCTATTAATAATATCGGCGACTTAATAGTTTATGAAGAGCCTACTCCGGGGAAAAAGCTGGCGGCCCGGTTCTATGAAGACTTCAGGAATAGCGTCGTCGCGGGGATTGACTCGAGCAGGACTAGGCCTCTCCCGATAGGTCTTAACTATGTCTCCTTTGTGAGCGGTGTCCTAGTCATACTAAGGCCCCCTCCGCCCGGGGAGGGCTCCGGAGAGGTTGAGGCTATGGCTGATAGCGTTGTCCTCCCGGAGACGGGGGACTATGAACACGTGGGGTTGGAGCTGGACCTGGACATGTTCTCTATGGAGGCTGGAGCCCTCCAGCTGGCCTCCGGCAAGTACTCCAGGGTTATACAGGGCCTCCTAATGGACGGCCCCTTGGTAGACCCGCCCAGCCTCGTGTCTAGCGCGAGGAGGGGGGAGGCTGGCCTCAGGGCTAAGGCTGAAGGGCTGGCCCGGATAAGGGCCCTGAGCCTCGCGAGCCTCTGGTCTAGAGGAGTGGTTGTCGCTGGCTTCGTTAAGAGGGCTCGTGGCAGGCTTTTAGCCGGGTTCCTGGAAAAAGAGGAGGGATTCGACTTCCTAAAGGATGTTCCCGACTCTCTCCTAGCCCTCATACTCCGGGGCGTGTTGGAGGAGCAGTTCAAGGCTATTGGGGCTTGCACGCCGCATACGAGGGGCTTAGTGGTTACTAGGCCCGTGCCCCTGGATAGCGTGAGTGATAGGGTTCCAGATGCCGTCGTTTACGAGGGGTTCCTCGAGGAGGCCGGCTATAGTGGCGCCCGGTTCTACACCTCTCTAGTCGTGCCTGGAGGCTGTGCTGGTAACCTTAGGAGGCCTGCCAGGGTGGAGTTCCTAGCGAGGAGCCTGGAGGAGGCTAGAGTCGAGGCTGTAAGGGTTGCCTCTCTCGTCGAGGCCTGGCTTGTCCCGGGAGCGTGGCTTCCAAGCCCCGTTCTGGTGGCTCACAGGGCTTGCACTATAAGATCCCGGGAGGGAGGGAAGCTTCTGCGCGAAGTGGCCTCCCGCTACGCGTTGGAGGCGTTGCACGGAGAGCCGGGTGCTTCCCCCCTGATAGATATATTCAGTTAGCTCCTCCAATGTATCCTATGGAGTGCTGTGGTTAAGAGGTGTTCCTTTGCAGGCGGATAGGAGACTCCTAGGCTATGTGCTGTCCGGCTCGACCACTTCTTCATTCAACTTCATAGTAGTAGAGGATGCTGAGGATGATGTAGCTGAGGGCCAGTACGTAATAGTGGACCCGGATGGGGCCCAGCCTATTATCGGGGTAGTGGAGGAGCTCAGCTACTTCCACGAGTTCTACGAGGAGGGCGACGTTTGGACAGAGGCTATAAGGAAGAAGTCAAAGCCTCCCGCCACTGTCGCCAGGCAGTACATGAAGGGGAGGGTCAGCATAATAGGGGTCCCCCGAGACGGCCAAGTAGTCCCCCCTGGGAGGCCTCCGAGAGCAGGGGCCGAGGTCAGGAGCGTCTTAGGCCGTGACTTGGCGCCAGTATTCTCTCACGACCCAAGTGATCCGAGCGTGCCCGAGCACCTCCTACCGATAGGTTCACTCTATGGCTACCCGGGGGGAGAGCTCAAAGCGTTCCTAGACCTGAGGAGTATAACCATGCACATGGCAGTCATAGGCACTACTGGTAGTGGTAAGACGAACACTGTCTCCGTGCTGATAGAGGAGCTTGGCGGTAAGAATGGCGTGGATACCGGTATAGCCAAGCTACCAGTAACCATACCAATGATAATTATTGACATAAACGCTGACTACATCCCCTACTACGAGAACCCTGATAACGTGCCCAGCTATACAACAGTTTACAGGCTGGTATCAAAGAGGAGCAGGGCCTGGAAGGAGCGGGTCAGGCCCGGGCCCAGGTCGGAGCTAAGGCCGATACTCCTAGACCTCAACGTGTTCGACCACAACGAGCTGGCAGAACTCATAGTCTCCCTCTACAAAGGGAAGCCAGACGAGTCGACAGTACTACAGGAGTCCTATCTACGCTACAAGCTCAACAAGGAGGTTCTAAAGAAGGAGGCAGTCCTCGTTAGCAGCGATTACAACGAGTTATTCCGGAGTAGGAACGTGTTCGACTCCCTCCTGAGGAGTATAGACAGGGATGCAAGCAAGGAGGGAAGCTACCCGGTCTACCGTGCAACCGCCGAGGCTGTCAAGAGGCAGCTCGAGAAGTTCTACAACCTCCTCCGCGAGTACGAGCTCATACCCCAGTACTCCGAGGAAGACCTAGTCCTGGGAAGGCAGTTCATCGACGAGGTCACGGACCCCTCGAGGCCCTCCCTCGTGATCGTCGACTTGAGCGTTGACGGCTTCCCCGGCCACCTGGAGGCTAAACAGTTCGTAGTCTTCTACCTGAGCAAGCTCCTCTACAACATGTTCGTCGAGTACCGTTCCAAGGCCAGGGGCGAGGAGGACAGGCGCGTCCTAATATTCGCCATGGAGGAGGCCCAGAACTTCGTCCCAAACCTGGCTCAGTATAGTATTGGGGCGAGCCTCAGCAGGAGGGAGCTGATGACCATCGCGACGCAGGGGAGGAAATTCGGCCTCTCACTACTCCTCATAACACAGAGGCCAATATACGTGGACCCCGTGGTAATGAGCATGATGAACACCTTCATAATCCACAGAGTGCCGGCCTTCGACGTCAAGTTCGTGCAACAGGTCACCGGCGGGCTACCCAAAGCCATCTCCAAGGGGCTAACCACAATGGAGAAGGGGCGGGCAATAATAGTGGGTCAAATGAACCCTAACCCCCACCCGAC
>JALVJB010000120.1 GCA_027034115.1 Acidilobaceae archaeon
GGGGCCGATGGGGTGAGTCGTGCCCGGTAGAGGAGCCCTAAGGAGGGCGGTGACTAGCTCTGGGGTACCCGGAGGCCCCTCTCAATATCTAAGACTTCTATTCCCGGCTTCGCAACATATATAGCAGGCAAAATGAAGCCAGGAAGAAAGGGCTTGTAACCGGTGTAGAGAATTGCCAGAAGAAGCAATACTAACACTCTTAGATAAAAAAGCCTATGAAGGGGCAGTAAGAGCAATAGATAAGATTAATATTAATGAAATATTGAAAATAAGCAGGATTACTCTTAAAGAACTCTTAGAGATCCTCGGGGGAAACGAAGCGCTCATATACACGAGCGAACCCGCTGAGGTCATAGACTACGTAGAAAAACTCAACATTAAAAAAATTAATAAGGACGAAATAGATTTCGTGTACACCGAGTATGCTAGTAGGCTCCAGAGAGTGTTCTCGCCCCTAAGATCTTATATAGACAATATTGAAAGTCAAGATGAAATATTATTAGAAAAAGATTTCCTCGTAGCTCTAATCGTACTAGGGAGACTTGCATACCTAGTTAGCGGAAACCAGAGGATAAAGGATATGACAATGATCGCTCATGCCATTTACTTGCTTAATAAATCGAAGAAACCAAAAAAAGAGAAAATAAAGAAAATTATATATATAATATATTCTCTTATCCAGATTACTACGTTATGGAAGTTGAATAGGGACTCCCCCCATGATAGAAGAGTCCCGTTGACACTGCTAGGCTGGGCATTGCGAGACGAGATAAATATAAAACCATATATAACAATAAATAACAATGAATATAAAATTAAAAACGTCGATGTCTGGGCCGATGCCTTCGAGCTAGACTATCTCCATAAGGTGATGAATCTTGTCGACGGAAGACTCCTCGCAGCCTGGGACTTCAATAAATATTTATAATAAATATATAAAAATATTAATTGATACTAACATGATTATACATCTTTTCGCCGAGCTATCTATTAAGCCCGTGTATAAAATAAGATCGTTAATAATAAATAAATTATATAATAATGAGAATATTAGATTTGTTCTATATCGAGAGGTCCAAGAGCATGAAATAATAAACGCGGCTAGAAGCTTAATAATAAACCAGGAAATAACGAGGAGAGAGAAGCGAGAAGCAATATTACGAATTATGGAGGAATTGAAAGAGTTCATGATCAAGTGCGTAAGAGTGGGAAAATGCATACAACCTAGTGTCAATGACTACCAGGTTCTCGCAAAAAGTACGGAATTTTACCGTGTAATCATGCATAGAAGCGAGTGCGATAAATATAGGAGAAAATTAAAGGCTATGGCTAGTGATCTTCAGCTCATAGCTGTGACCGTTCTCGCCGGGCTTGACGGGTTGCTGACCGCTGATAACAATATGTTTAATGTCTATAAAGATTGTATTTGTAGGATTGCTTTACACGGATCCGGGCCCACTCTGTGGTTCATAACCCCAGGATCCACGGTATCTAAGGTATATTCTGTCTCAATTAACAGATGTTGTAGCGGACCTAAGATTGCGGGCCTACTCTCGGGAAACAATATTATTGTAAAATGCATTGACGCATGCGCAGATTTTACCTGACAACCAGCAATAAGGGAAAAACTACCAAATATTACCATTACCCATCATACTCTGCACTACACGGGTAATAATGGTAGATGGCGTTGAAGAGGCCATACATCGAGAGGCTACGGACTGGGGTAAAGGGCTTTGATAAAATAGTAGCTGGCGGCGTGCCTAGGGGATTCTTTGTCGCCGTGGTGGGGGAGCCTGGTACCGGTAAGACGGTCTTCAGTATTCACTTCGCTTGGCAAGGCGTGCTTGAGGGAGACAAGGTTGTCTACGTGACTACGGAGGAGAGCCGTGAGAGCATTATAAGGCAGGCGGCCATGTTCCAGATGGACTTCGCAGGGGCTGTTGACAGGGGCAAGATGATCATTATCGACGCCCTCATGAGGGGTCGGGGCGACGAGTGGAGCCTGCAGGAGCTCGATATTGACGAGTTAGTGCAGAAAGTGCTCGAGGCTAAGAAGAGGCTGGGCTATGGGAGGGCCCGGCTCGTAATTGACTCTATGAGTGCTTTCTGGCTCGATAAGCCGGCTATGGCGAGGAAGTATAGCTACATGGTGAAGAGGATACTCTACAAGTGGGACTTCACCGTCTACATGGTTAGCCAGTATGCGATAACCACTACACAAGCCTTCGGGTGGGGAGTAGAGCATGTGGCCGACGGCATTGTAAGGTTCAGGAGGTACATACGGCGGGGCGAGCTCAAGCGCTACGTCCTCGTCGAGAAGATGAGGCAGACCCCGCACAGCCTGGTAATGCACGAGATCGATATCAGGGACGGGGAAGGCATGGTAGTGGTGAGGCCGGCTAAGGCTAGGAGGGAGGACACCGTCCTACCACGGGAGGTTACGAGGAGGATAATCGAGGGGAGGATTCAGGAGGAGCTAGCTTCGCCGGAGAGCGAATTTGAGGGCGGCGATATAGGCGATAACCTCTAGCCTTCCGAGAAGCATTGCCAGTATTAGTATAACCTTGGCGCCGATCGGAGCAGCAGCCGCCGATATTCCCGCGCTCAGGCCAACGTTACCCATTGCGCTCGCTATCTCGAATGCTATGTCCCCGAGGTCATACATCCGAGGGTATATGCCGGCCATAGTTATTACTAGGATCGTATAGGTGAGTATGAAGGCTGCAACGGTTGCCAGAGTCTTACGTACAGTGTCCTCGTCGAGAACGTACTTCCCGATCTTCCGCCTTGGAATGTAGCCCTGAGGGTGGACTGCTAGGTCCGCCTCATATCCTATGCTCTTTAGGCTTATCAGCAATCTTAAGACCTTAATACCGCCCGCTGTCGAGAAGGCGCTCCCACCTATGATGCTTAGGATTGCTAGGAGGACCTTGTAAGCCTCTGGAGTTATGTGGAGGTCTCCTGCCTGGAAGCCGGCGGTGGCGAATGCCGAGACAACGTGGAACCAGGCCTGGAGGAAGCTGTACTTGGCGTGGAAGAGGGGGTCCCTCAGCCAGACCATGTAAGTGAACAGTATGGACCCCGCTATTATTGCGAGCTGGGCGTGGAGCTCTATGCTGTTCTTCAGGTTGCGTAGCCTGCCGGTGAGTATGCTGTAGTGGTCGTTGAAGTTCATGGCGCCCAGGAACATTACTATGGCTCCCGCCACTAGCACTAGGGGCTTGCCCTGGGCGAGGTAGTAGCCGAGGCTCTCGGTGTGGGTGGAGAAGCCCGCAGTAGCTATACCCGTCATGGCGTGTTGTACCGCGTCGTAGAAGGGCATGCCTGCTAGTAGGAAGAGAACCGTTCCAACCAGTGTTAGGATGACGTAGATGATGCCCATCTTCACCGCGCTCCTCCGGAGGCTGGCCTCTAGCCTCTCGAACTTACCCTCAGCCAGGTAGAGGCGGGCGACGCTAACGCCTGGAGGGGCGAGGAGGGCGATAGTGAAGATTACTATTCCCAGTCCGCCCTCCCATTGCATGAGGCTCCTCCAGACCTTGAGCGTATCCGGTATGGCGGAGACTGCCGGGACGTATACGTTGTGCCAGGAGCTGAGCTGCCCCGTGAGTATTGTTAGCCCGGTCGTGGTCCACCCGCTAACGCTTTCGAAGGCGGCGTCTATGAAGGGTATTCCCAAGGCGACAGCGAAGGGTATCGC
>JALVJB010000121.1 GCA_027034115.1 Acidilobaceae archaeon
CACAGGGGTCCCGCCTAAAAACCTCGACAAGGACCACTTCCTAGTCTATGATTTGATAGTTAGGAGGTTCCTAGCAGCATTCTCCACTAGCGCGGAAGTCTCCAGAATCCACGTTGCCTTAGAAGACGCTGGTGGGAGACCTTACGAGGCCAAGGGAGTAGTAATCGTCCGCGAGGGCTGGTACTACTACTACCCGTTCCTTCGCCCCCGAGAAGCGAGAATCCCGCCGCTAAAAGCCGGGGATAGAGTTAGGATAGCAAGAGCCGGGTATACTACCAGGTGGACAGCTCCGCACCCCCCTCTATCTAAGACAGAGTTGCTAAAGTGGATGGAGTCAGTAGGCATCGGCACTGAGGCGACGAGGGCTAGGATCATAGAGGTCCTATTCAAGAGGGGTTACCTCGAGTCCCGCGGGGGTAAAACCGTTGTTACCGAACTAGGCCTAATGGTTTCTGAAATCGTCAACGAGCTCTTTCCAGAACTAGGTAAGCCCGACCTTACAAGGCGGTTTGAAGAATACATTGAGGCTATCAGGACTGGTAAGGCCACGAGGAAAATAGTAGTGGAGGAGACCATCCGCGTGCTGGATAGACTCCTAGCAGAGTACTCCAGGAGGCTAGAAAGTGTAGGGAGAAAACTAGCGATAGCCCTAGGCGTTGCTGAACCTGAGGTCAAATGCGCAATCTGCGGGAGAGAGGCCGTTGCCAGCGACCCTCTCCCCCTATGCAAATACCACCTGGAAGCGCTTGCCCGGATCAGGAAGGCTCTCCCATCTATTGCACGCGCCCTAGATACTAGCCGGGAGGAAGCGTTGCGCCTGCTCGCTTCTAGAAGGGGAGAGGCCGGGCAGTGGGTCGTTGAAGTAGCCCGGCTCCTTCTAGAGAGAAAAGGGCTAGCCCCTCACTACCAGGGTTAACCCGCCAAGATATGGAATTTTTACTGGCACATTATGCACGGCTAAAACTACTCCCTTTACGGCTGTTAGGGGTACTCCGCGGTACCACGACTGGTAGGGGCATGGCGGGAGTCCTGGGTCGGGTACGGGGTTGTTGTCGCCCTTTACGACATAGCAAATGGTATCACCATATTTATATATTTTTATAACTCTATGAATAATATATCTGCCCGCGTCCCTGTAGACTATTATAGTTCCAACACGGATCTTAGAGGGGTCCGGCTTCTCCAGTATAACTATATCGCCGGTGTGGAACAGGGGCTCCATGCTCCTGCCCTCAACGATCGCAAGCCCCCTAACACCGCTCGCAATAGCCCAGATGGTAACCGCGACTAGTAGAATCACAACGGCTATCTTAGCGTAGACACCCCTACCACTGGCCACCAGAGCATGCGCCCCTCGAGAATACAAGCCTGCTCGGAGTTTTAGACTATTAACAGCCCTGGAGGGCTATTGGCCTGGAGGTTGCCCGCGGGGTTGAATATTATCGATTCGATAGACCCGAAACTGGCCGGACTCGGAGTACGAGTGGGCTTACTCATCGTCGAAGGCGTGAATGTTAGGGAGAGGAGTAGTAGACTAGACGAGGAAATCGAGCGGATCGTGAATCTGGTGAAGGAGAGGATCGGGAGCCTGGAGGCTCTCCGGGAGCATCCCTACGTTAAGGCTTATAGAAGCTTCCTCTGGCGGCTTGGAATAGACCCCACGAAGACTAGGCCAAGTAGTGAGGCCCTGGCTAGAAGAGTGCTCAGGGGGTCTCCTCTACCCAGGGTAAATAATATCGTGGACGCTGGCAACGCTTCCAGCCTCCTCCACATGGTTCCAATAGGCCTCTACGACCTCGACCGCCTGCGACCCCCGGTAAGGTTAACCCTGTGCAGAGAACCCTGCATTTTCGAGCCGATCGGGGGAAAACCTAGGCTACTGAAACCGGGGACGCCCGTACTAGTTGACTCCTCAGGCTATGTGATACACGTGTATCCCCACAGGGATGCGAGGAAGACCGCTATCAATGAAGGAACCAGGCGCCTGCTAGCCGTCTCCGCTGGAGTTATGGGCGTGGAGGAGTCCTCCCTGAGGGAATCCTTAGAGGACTTTGCTAGACTGCTAGAGGTGGATGGGCTCACGCCGAGGCTTGGAGAGGTAACCATAGTTTAAGTCGTACGGGGGCGTTACGTTATGGGCGAGGTTGAGGCTGAAGAGCTTAGGAGGATTCTCTACCGTATAGCTGGGGAGGCTTCGGGGCTCCTCCGGGATATGGCTTGCTCTGGTGAGGCTACTAGAAGGGTTAAGGGTGAGACCTTTAGGGCGGATCTAGCGAGCGAGGAGTATATCGTAGACGCCTTACGCTCCGAGGGCCTAAAGGCTAAGATAGTATCGGAGGAGTCCGGCGTTATCGACACGGGTAACGACTACATCGTACTGGTCGACCCGTTGGACGGTAGCAGGAACTATGTGAACTGCATACCGTGGAGCTCCGTGTCAATAGCCATCCTACCCGGAGACGCTAAGAGCCTCGCCGAGACACTGGCGGGCGTCGTCGCCCCAGTATTCTACGGAGACCCCCTATCCTTCTCGATATCATCATGCTACCAGGGCTCCGTGAGAATCCCGCCTCCAGCAAGCTCCGAGAGGTTCCTCTATGTCTACGTTGAGCACCCCGAAGCAGCCGTACGACTAGCCGAGATTATAGACATACTCGGCAGGGGCTTCAAAGTCCGTAGTCTAGGGAGCGCGGCTCTCGAAGTCGCATATGTAGCCATAGGCAGGGGAACCGCCTTCATAGACCTCCGCCCAAAGCTGAGGAACATCGACATAGCCGCGGCGGCAGGACTAGCATCTAGGTGCGGGGCAACATTGGCGGGCCCAGGAGGGACCCTCGACTCTATAGGAGTCAATAGGGTCGAGAGAATAGGGCCCATAGCGGTCTTCTCGAAGAGCGTTAGCGGGAGCGTCATTGACGATATTGTTAGAGGGCCGCTCAGCAGCGCCGGCCACAGCTCATCGCCCTAGGGCTCGCCGTGTGGTAGAGTCCCTGCCGCATCACTGCGGCCACATAAGCTTATAGACGGGACTATGAGGTTTAACTATACTAGCCTAGTGCGTAGAGTAAGGTGTATTGAAGGGTGGCTGGGATAGTAGCTTACGTCTTGATAAGGGCCCAGGTGGGCGGAGAGTACGACGTCGCAGTCTATGCTAGGAACTTCCAGCCGGAGGTAACAGAGGCCCTGGTAACGTACGGGAGCTATGACGTTGTCGTAAGAATAGAAACAAATGATATGGCTAGGCTAGACGAGATAGTTACCAAGCTCCGAAAGCACCCCCTAGTAAAGGAGACTGTAACACTAGTCGCTAGCCCCTAGAAGGGACCCTCTAGCCTCGTGTGGCACAGGGTATCGGAGGAGAGCCGCTATACCCCCCATGAGGAATAGCCGCTCTCCAACCGGGCTGTCCCGGGGAACGATTATAACGCGGGCCCCCCTCTTTTCAGCCTCCTCCACAGCCCTGGTAACCGTTTCCCTTAAGTCATCGTCTAAAGCGTAGAGTAATTCGTCAACCACGACTAGCTTATCTACCGCACCCATCAGCGCCGTCGCCAAGACTTCCCTTGGGCCAAGCGCTATCCTCTCACCGCCCCGTGAAGCCTCCCGGAGGAGGCTCGAGAGTAGCTCCTCCGCCTCCGTGATCTCGTACTCCCTGAGAACCCTCCAGACGCTGGGCCTCCTGAGGACCTCTTCTACTCCCCCGCGCCCGCCCCTAGACGCCTCGTCTACTATGACTGTGAGCTTAGGCGCCAACTCCCGGATCTTGACGGCTATTTGATCCTTCAACGGCCCCGGCCCCGCGACTATTACTACTCGGGCGCCGGCGTCAGCCGCGGTTTTAACCGTCTCCATTGCAATCTTCTCTACTAGCCTTTGCTGTTCCTGTTCCCTAGAGGGGTCGTCTTTGCCTGGGAGTCTTATGTAGCTGTCTGCTACTATCTTTACGCCGTAGCTCGCTGTTATAGCAATAGCGTACTCGTCATAGTCCACCGCCACTATCACAGCTTTACCCGAGGGACCCGAGGATCTCAGCTTCTCTATAGCAGTGCTTGGCCAGCCACCTGTTCTTTCCAGGACTAGCTCTGTTCCAGGACTGACTAGGATTGACTGGTGCTTCCCCTTGACTCCGTACTCCTCGGGACCCTCGACTATGACTCCGAAGATTCTTAGCTTGCCGACGAAGGGCTGGAACTCGACATTCTTCACTCTAATCTTGACTGTGATCGGCCTCTTCTCCTTCTCACCCCTACCTCCCTTAGCCACGTCCCTAATAGTGCGGCCCTTTACGTAGTCTCCTGGCCGGAGCACTACCCGGAGGGCCCAGAGGTCCTCTTCGCTCTCCGGGCGTACTCGTAGCTTCTCCCTCCGCCTGTCTATTATCTCGATCTTCACTCTTCCCGTAACCCCGAGGATTAGAGAGGGCTAAGCCGGGGAGAATATGCTGGCTCCCCGTATCGGACTCGTTATCGGCGTTCTAGGATATAGGTGTACTCGTTGACCTTTACGGCTTCCTCTGGGGGTTCTCCGCTATACGCCTGGAACGTAGCCTTGTGCATTGCTTGGAGGTCTTTTAGGGCGCTTTGCACCTCCTCGGGAACAAGTACTACCACGCCTTTCAGCGGCTGCGATAGCTTCAGGCCCTTCTCCCTTTTATAGGCCCATACTCCCCTATTAACTTCCATTATTATTCTAGCTATATTCGCCAGCCTTTCTCTCTCGGGCTCCGGGAATACCGGGTCGGGGTATGACTGCAGGTGAACGCTGGCCCCGTAGAGTTTCCTGAAGGCGTAGTCGGTTACGAAGGGCATTATGGGTGACAACGCTATGAGTATTCTGCGGAGAATCAGGTGGAGGCCTAGCCAAGCGCTGGCCTGCTCTTCGCTCGTGTACGCGTTGTCTCTATTGTATGCCCTGTTCTTTACCAGCTCGACGTAGTGGGAGGCGTATATATCCCAGGCGTACTCGTAGAGCTTGGATGTGGGCTCGTAAACATCTAGGCCCATGTATGCTTCATCTGCCTCCTCAAGGTAGTAGTCTTGAAGGGCTATGAAGGCTCTCTCTACCTCTGTTAGCTTTGCCTCTCCGGGGTAGGGGAACGCTGAGACGAGCCTCGCAAGGTTCCAGAGCTTCGTGGCAAAGTTCCTCCCCGTCTTTACCTTGTTTTCATCGTACCGGTAATCGTATCCGAGCTTAGAGGCTATAGCGCTCCAGTAGCGGAATGCGTCGGCCCCATACCTCTC
Organism: Acidilobaceae archaeon; assembly: GCA_027034115.1. Classification (GTDB taxonomy): domain Archaea; phylum Thermoproteota; class Thermoprotei_A; order Sulfolobales; family Acidilobaceae; genus Thermodiscus. Next base: position 5,241 of record JALVJB010000121.1, read on the forward strand.
CATTATTGGCTCCGGGTCGATCACGTTTCCAAGGCTCTTATGCATGGGCCTGCCCCTGGGGTCGAGGCCCATGCCAGTTATTCGCACCCATCGGAAGGCCCTCTTGCCCGTCAACTGGTAGACTCTTAGGAGCGAGTAGTAGAGCCATGTTCTTATGATGTCTTGGCCCTGTGGTCGAAGCGTGTTCCGGAATGCCTTAGCGAAGAATCTCTTATCCTTCATCCATCTCGTGACGTAGAGCACGCTTATACTCGAGTCGAACCATGTGTCGAAGACCCTCTTCTCGCCTTCAAGCTCTTCTTTTGGCGCCCCACAGTACGGGCAGGAGTCCCATGGCGGCTCGTCCTTCCACGGCCTATAGTACTGGCCGGGCTCCGGCACTAGCTTTGCCCCACACCTCTTACACCTCCATAGGGGTATCTCGGTTGCATAGTAGCGGTCCCTTGATATGGGCCAGTCCATTGAGACGCTGTTTATCCAGTCTAGCAGCTTCCTCTTATGCATCTCGGGCCGGAATACTATCTCATCCGTTATCTTTCTGATCTTGTCGAGGTATTCTAGCTGTTTGAGGAAGTATTCTCTCCTGAATATAATCTGGAGGGGAGTCTTGCATCTCCAGCAAACTGGTACCTTGTGTATTATCATTTCCTTCTTGGCTAGGAGCCCTTCTTTTTCGAGTAACTCGGCGATTTTCTTTCTAGCCTCTTCGACGGGTAATCCGGCTAGCGGGCCTGCTTCTTCTGTCATGGTGCCGTCCGGGTTTATTAGTTTTTTAGGCTTTAGTTTTAATTCATTGAAAAGCATTACGTCAACATCGTCTCCAAAACTGCATATCATCATTAGTCCAGTGCCGAAGTTGGGATCCACTATGGGGTGCTCTATGATGGGGACCTCCTGGCCGTATATAGGGGCTATTGCTTTTCGCCCCCTGAGATGCTTGTATCTTTCGTCCTCCGGGTTGTAGGCTAGGGCGGCGCATCCTGCTAGTAGTTCCGGGCGCGTAGTCGCCACGATCAAGTCTTCGCCCGTATCTGCCAGCTTATACTTTACGTAGTAGAGGTAGCCCTCTCTCTCAACGTATTCTACTTCGGCTTCAGCCAGCGTTGTCCTGCACCGGGGGCACCATCGGACGGGCCTCTCATCTTCATAGATGAGCCCTCTGCGGAAGAGTTCAATGAAGGTCGCCTGAGTCATAGTCCTGTACTCTGGGCTGTCGGTCCCATTCCTCCAATAGTCGAAGGAGCACCCCATACGCCTCCATACCGCTACTATCTCCTTCTCCGCCTCGTCGAGGAACTCCCTGCAGAGAGACAGGAATTTCTCCCTGCCCTCCGGGGTCTTCGCCATTTCGTGGGCGTAGATTCCGTAGGTCTTCTCAACCTGCACCTCTACGGGGAGACCGTTTCTGTCAGCGTAGAATGGCACTATTACGTTGTAGCCTTTGAGCCGGAAATACCTGGCTATCATGTCTATCTGAGCATAGTGCGCGGCGCCCGCAACGTGCCATTTACCGCTTGCATAGGGCGGGGGAGTATCTATCGCCACGATATCCCGCGGGTCGTCTGGGTCGAAAGACGGCTTGTAGAGACCCTCTTTACCCCAGAGATCTATCAGCTCCTTTTCGAAGTCAACCGACCATCTCTTCTCCCTTATCCTCGGCTTCAACTCGGTCAAACTCGATACACCACTATTACGAGCCTCATGGAGACCATAGTCCCTACACGCCAACCTCAATATTAAACTATACCGAGCTCTTCTTGCCAGGAAGTGGAGGAGAGGCGTTGGCCGACTTGAACGAGGAGCTAGGACTATACCTCGTCGTAGTATTCCTCGCGCTACTGGTAGGAGCAACGGTAACGCTTGCAGGCGGACCCCTGGGAGCTAGCGTGCTGGTCGATATCAGCATAATAGCGTACGCCCTCCTCGTAACCTCCAACATTACAGCGAGACACGCGGTTATAGCACTAGCATTAGGCGCCCATATTGCAGCCCTCCTAAAATACTACTCTCACCCAATCGTCCTACCATTCGTAATAGTAGAGAGAGGCGCCCACGGATACACCCTGGACATAGACCTGGTCCAGGCAGTGATAGCCTACGAACTAGTCTTTGAACGCGACCAGCTGCGGAAACTCTTAAAAGGCCTAACTAGAGAATCCAATGGCTCGCGGGGATCGGGCGAAGCCGCCGTAGTATAGCCCGGCCCAGTATGCGGGCCTCTCGAGCCCGTGACCCGGGTTCAAATCCCGGCGGCGGCACCAACCGCGCGGGACCCTGGGAGCGGTTGAAACCGCTCCTAGACTACACCTCCTACTTCCTAGGGTGGTTATAGGATGTCCTTGGGGGGAGACCTTTTCCGGAACGCGTAGATTACAGCCTTACGGAGCTCCTCCTTTAGACGCCTAATGGTTATGTCGTCTGACAAGCGGGCGACCGCTATGTTCCTGTGCCCACCCTTATCTATGACTACCCCCCGCTCGTAGAGGTAGTCCATGATTACCCTAGCCTCCCCATGGCCGGATCTTATTACCAGGAGTCTTGCTCCATCGCTCTTCTCTACGACTACTGCTACCGGCATGTTGACTATCTTGTAGATCGCCGATGCTAGAGCTGAGGATCCCCTCTTCCTCCACTCGTCCCTAGCATCCACGAATTTAATGTAGCCTAGGTTCTCAGCGGACATTGCGAGTTTAACCGCGGCCTCTTTCAACTCTTTATCGGCCCTCTCTGAGACCTCGGCCCCGTACTCCAACAAGTTCCCCTTCTCGCCCAGCTTGGGGAGCTTTATCCCGGGTGATTCGAAGGGGAGCGGATTCCCTATCCACCTCACATACTTCTCCCATGCCTCCCTGTTCCTTGTCTGGTTCAGCATCTTAGATATTGACGCGGCCATTGTGACTATCTTGTCGTTGACAGAGTCCACGTACCTCCTACCGCCCTCGAGGACTGCGACGGCAGCCACGAAGTCCTTCATCCTCTGGGTGAATCGGAGGCCCAGGCCTTCGAGGAACCTCTTAATGATGACTGCTGAGGATGACTTCCCTATTACTCCGAAGACACCATATTTCTCCTCAAGCTCCGCCATTCTCTTCAGCGTAGACTCGTGGTGGTCGAAGTAGTATATCTTGGCCCCGCACTCTTTGAGCTTGGCAAGCGCCTCCTCCACCTCTACGGTGAGCGGTATGTCTATTATTACAACGTGCTCCCAACACTTACCACCAATGCTCTCCAGGATGCTCCTGGGCCCAGAGGGGACTAGGCATACCTTCTCTCTCGCTCCCTTAACGGGGAATACTCCCCTCTTCTCCTGGGCGTAGTATATTAGTGATGCTCCGACTACACCGTCAGCGTCCCAGTCGGCTATCACTGCCACCTTACACTCGTCGTCTATACTCATTCTGCACCCTCAGAGGTAAGACTGTTGAATATGAGGAGTTATATTGCTCAACGTTTTTTAGAAGCCCTCCTAACCGCCTTCCAGTACTGCCGGTTCGCCGCATACTCCTCCATAGCCTTGAGTAGGCCTTGATAAAAGCCGCGCTCCCCCTTACTTGTAAGCTCCGCTAGCAGCCTCTTAGCCCTCTGCGGGCCAACACCGTAGGTCATGAGCGATTCAACAACGTATCTAGCTAGGCCTTGGCTAGCATAGTTTAGGTAGAGGATAGCTCTCTCCTTGACTTCCTTGACCAGCTTCTTCTCTTCTCCCCTAAGCCTAGCGCCACTCCTATACTTTAGGTAAGCGTTGAGGAGCGACTCTCCATACTCGGTTGCCGGGAGAGGGGCTAGGGCTAGCGACCCGCACTTGGGGCACCTAAACTTCTTCTCGATCTCCCTCGCCTTCATCCTCCAGTGGTGCCCGCAGGAGAGGCATAGCATTATCACCTCCCTCCGGCCTGTCGCCTTCTTCAATGATTCAACGATCTTATCCATAGCTATTTTTGTTATTTTAACGGCGATATCCCTCTTAATATAGGGGTTCTCCAAGACCTCCCTCGCCAGGGGTGTAGGCCCGCTAACACGAGCACTCCTCACTTCCCGGAGATCGTCTAGGTAATCATTTAACGCTTTAGCATCGAGCTTCTCGTGGAGCAACTCCCTTATCGTTTCAGCCTCGACAAGAGATCCCTGGAGGTTTTCCGCGAGCCTCCTAGCGAATTCCAGGGGAAGCCTCTTATCCGGCTCAATTAGCCCCATACGCTTAGCTACACGTATGAACCTAATGAGGTATGTTCTAGAACTCTTCACAGCGTCCTGTAGGAGGACTATCCTCTCCACACGATCTAGCCTCCTAGCTTCTTCAACAGCCTCCTGGACCAGCCCCGGCGGGACCCCCGTGGGGGCCCGGAACACTATGGCGTATGGTATATAGTCGAACTCCACTCTGGTCCTCCTCTCCATGAGCCTTGACAGGAGTAGTGCGAGGGCGAGGTTGCCCTTGCTACCTAGGCAGGAGTAGAGGATGCTTACACCTTGGATCTCCTCAACGAGAGCCGTCCTAGGCCCGATACTGCCCTCCCCTAAAACATTAATAGTATCCTTTATTATCTTATATAACCTCTCAGCCCATGCCCCCCCGATTTTACGATACTCCAGCGCCCTCCTACACTCCTCCCAGCTATACTGGCATAGGGAGAGGATAGCGCAGGCCTCTCTGGCGACCTTGTAGCTTACGGGGATAATCTCGCCTTCCCATGAGGGGACCAGGGCCTCCTCTGCCATTAGGGGCATCGCCTCAATGCGCCCCCTCTCATAGTCGACGCTTACAGCCTCCCATACCCTCCCGCCCAGGACGAAGCGTAGCTTGGAAGTCCCCGACTTTAGCATGCTTGACTCTACGAAGCGCTCGCTCACCTCACCTATCCTGGAACCCGTGATCACGTCGTAGACGTGGAAGGAGGACTCGTCTGGTATCATTGATACCTTATAGAAGTAGGAGAATGTCCTCCTACCCAGCCTAACCCTTCTACTACCGGGATCCCACCTGACAACGCTCACCGAGTCCAGGTGGTTCAGAATAGACTCTATCTCCTCCATTGTAAGGCCGTTGAGGGACCCGCTCCTCCAGAATATGTCGGCTATCTCCTCCGGCGTGGACCCACGCTCCTCTACTACAATCCCTGCTACCTGGTGTGAGGCGACGTCGTAGGAGTTCTTGGGCATGAACTGGTCCTCCAGGTGCCCCTTCTCGGACCTAACAGCGATTATCCCGGACTCGAGGAGTTCGAAGAGGTTGGAGCTAGTGACTATCACG
>JALVJB010000122.1 GCA_027034115.1 Acidilobaceae archaeon
GAGATAGTAAGGAGGAAGCTACAGGAAAAACTGGGAGGCTAGCCGCTCCATAAAGCCCTTGAAAGGCCAGGTAATACCCTACCAGAGGGGCCTATGATGTCTACTCCCGACGCTGAGTAGTGAAGTGAAGGCATTTGGCTGAGGCCCCAGCTTATAACCCCTGGGATGACACCGGCCTCTACCCCCAGGAGTCGAGTGTGGCTCGGAAATTCATCTTCGTAACTGGCGGAGTATTGTCTAGCGTTGGCAAGGGTATTGTAACGAGCAGTATAGGCCTCCTCCTCAAGTCCAGGGGGTTTCACGTTGAGGCCGTGAAAATAGACCCCTACATAAACGTGGACGCGGGCACCATGAACCCCTTCGCCCACGGCGAGGTGTTCGTGACAGAGGACGGGGGAGAGACAGACCTAGACCTCGGCCACTATGAGAGATTCTTAAACGTCAACCTCTCGAAGAAGCATAACATAACAACCGGGCAGATCTACCTAAGCGTGATAACCAAGGAGCGTAAGGGCGAGTACCTCGGCCAAACGGTGCAGGTCATCCCCCATATAACCAATGAGATCAAGGATAGGATAAGGAGCCTCGCCAGGGAGAGAGGCCTCGACTTCCTGATAGTAGAGATAGGCGGGACAGTGGGCGACATAGAGGGCTTACCCTTCCTAGAGGCTATCAGGCAGATGAGGCTAGAGGAGGGTGAGAATAACACGTTCTTCGCCCACGTAGCCCTAGCACCTGTCCTATCAACCACGGGCGAGCAGAAGACTAAGCCCGTCCAGCATAGCGTGCAGGAGCTCAGGAGGATCGGAATCCAGCCCGACGCCATAGTCGTGAGGACCCAGAGGCCCCTTGAGCCCGAGGCGAGGAGGAAGATAGCCCTCTACGCGACTCTCCCGGAGAGAAACGTGTTCAGCGACCACGACCTCGACAGCGTCTACAGGGTCCCTCTAGTATTGGAAGAGCAAGGTCTGGCTAGCCTGATACTCTCAAAGCTCGGGGTCGAGGATCCTGGAGCGGATCTGTCGGCGTGGGAGGAGTTCGTCGAAAAGATTACGAAAGCCTCTAAGACAGTCAATATAGCAATGGTGGGGAAGTACACTAAGCTCCATGACAGCTACATCAGCATAGTCGAGGCCCTCCGCCACGCTGGCGCATGGCTGGGAGTAAAGCCCAGGCTCCACTGGGTAGAGTCGACTCTCATAGAGGAGGGGAAGCAGGACTTAGGCTTCGTAGAGGAAGTAGATGGAGCCATAGTACTCCCCGGCTTCGGGGCTCGAGGAGTCGAAGGCAAGATCCAGGCTATCCGGGCCTTCAGGGAGGCGCGGAAACCCCTCCTCGGGATATGCTTCGGCATGCAACTATCAGTGGTCGAGTTTGCTAGAAACGTGGTGGGCCTCAGAGACGCCCACACCGAAGAGGTCAACCCTAATACTCCACACCCAGTCATACACATACTCCCAGAGCAGAAGAAGATAGGCCAGCTAGGCGGGACGATGAGGCTAGGCGCCTCCCCTATTAGACTTGTCCCCGGCACAATTGTACACGAGCTTTACAACAGGGAGATAGTGTATGAGAGGCATAGGCACCGCTACGAGGTTAACAGGGACTACATAGGCGTGTTGGAGAGCCACGGTATGAGGGTAAGCGGGTGGAGCCCTAACGGCCTTGTAGAATTCATCGAGCTCGACAGGAGAATGCACCCCTTCTTCGTGGGCACCCAGCCACACACGGAATACAAGAGCAGGCCCCTAGCCCCCGCTCCGCTCTTCCAAGGATTCCTCCGGGCGCTAGTGGGAGGCTAGGGCCTCACTCTCATAACAATACGCTTGACCTTAGCCTCCAGGATCTTCTTAATCCCCCTATTCCCCGGCACGTACGTAGCCTTAACTATACCAATAGACTCCAGGAGCCTTATTTGGCTGCTGATGTTGGCTTTGCTTTGTCCAACCTCCTTGGCCAGTGTATCCAGGTCCTTCGGCCCGTCAGAGAGAATATCTAGAATCCTTGTCCTAGTCTCGCTCGATAGTATTTTAGAAACCTTGGCAATATATCTAGAACCTATAACATACAATGTTGAATCCCTGATATAGATTCCCTCCTTGTGGAACGGAATATCATCCTGCATTATCTACTCACCTAGTTACCCAATCATAACCCGACTATTTAAATAAATTATGTTCTACCTGTTAGGCTATATTCTATTAGAAATCCACTCATGAGTTGTAGTTCGTGGAGACGATTAATCCCTCAAGAAGGGAAATCGCCTATTAACTCTCTCATACTGGTATTATGTGGGAACAGCTAGTTATGGCGAGAAACCCCTACCAGCTATGGAGGCGATTAGAGAAGGATGACGTTAAGGTACTCGCGGTTATAGAATCCTTGCAGGGCAGGTACGAGTATGTGCCTGTTGAGGTATTGGAGAGGAGGTCTAGGATACCCGGGCCAAGGGTTAAGAGGTCTCTGGATAAGCTCAACGAGCTTAAACTTATCAAGAGAAAGCTGGGAGGCATTATCGGGTACTCCCTGACCTTCTACGGCCTGGACGTTTTGTCTCTTGATAATTTGATAGCAAGGAACGTGATAGCCGTCCTTGGAGATAGGATCGGCGTTGGGAAAGAGGGCAGCGTGTACTATGCTTTAACCCCCTCCGGCGATCGTGTAGTGGTGAAATTCCACAGGGAGGGGAGGCGGACGTTCAGGCGGATAAGACTCCTCCGAAGCTATGCCGCAGATAAGCCGAGGAAGCACTGGCTCCAGATAGCGAAGCTGATAGGTGAGAGGGAGTTCAAGGCCCTGGTCGAGCTTGAGCGGGAGGGCGCGAGGGTCCCTCGGGCGATTGCGTGGAATAGGAACGCTGTGGTGCAAGAGTATATTCCCGGCGTCGAACTCTACCGTGTCAGAGACCTGGCAGTGGAGGAGGCGGAGGCATTACTCGAGGATATTGTCGAGACCGTTAGGATCGCGTATGTAAAGGTCGGCATCGTCCACGGCGACCTGAGCGAGTATAACGTGTTGGTGTCGGAGGATGGAGGAGCCTATATTATAGACTGGCCTCAGTACACTTATCGAGACGAGGAGGGCGCTGACCTGCTACTCCAGAGAGACTTGGAGTACATTTCGAGGTATTTCAGGAAGAGGTTCGGAATCCAGGTAGATTGGAGAAGGCTCCTCGAGAGGGTGAGGGGGAGTGCCCCCTAGCAGGGACTACTATATGGGCGTGGACATTGCCAGCGGTAGCCCTGCTGGGAGGAGGGTATTCTACTCCATAGTAGTCGTAGACAGTGAGGGAAACACTATACTCGTAAATCCCTCTGCTAGCTTGTCACGCCTCATAAGGCTCGCATGGGAGTATAGGCCTCGGAAGCTGGGTCTAGATAACCCCATGGAGCTAGCCTCTAACAAGAGAGAACTGGAGAGGGTCCTATCACTCCTTCCCCCAGAACTCGAAGTCGTACAGGTAAACGCCGGAGAGGACGGGGTTCAACGAATAGCGACGATTGCTAGGGAGAAGGGGCTAGTTAAGGGTAGGGGCAAGCTGGACCCGGTGAGCACCGCCTACGCGGCGGCGTTCCTTGCCATGGAGGGCAGGGGCAGGCCGATAAGGGTGGTCGAGGAGAAGACGCTCGTCACAGTGTCTAAGACCAGGAGCCCTAAGGG
>JALVJB010000123.1 GCA_027034115.1 Acidilobaceae archaeon
GGGCTTAAATCCTAAACCATTAAAAAACACGAGTATAACACTACTATTTCGTCTCAACCTCTGCTATGATCTTCTTAACAATCTCAACCGGGTCCTCCCCGCCGTCATGGGTCTCTGGAAGCTCGATGTAGCGGGCGACAAGCCTTACAAGGGCCTCTACCAGCATCTTCTCCTCCTCCGGCTTCGGAGGACTCCACTTCTCCGGTGGCTTGCCCAGCATTGCAAGGCTCCTAGCCACCTCCGGAATGTACTTGGCCAGCGTGATAATCTTCCTCCTGATCTCGGCCTCCCTCCTCTTCCGGGAGAGGAATATCCTAAGCTTCCTCGCAACCTCCCATACGCCAGCCCTTATCTCCGACTCGATCTCGGGCACGTCGCCGATGCTCTCCTTCCCGGCCTCCTTGTAGGGTATCCTGGTGCTCGCTATGTGTACGAGGACGACTAGAGGGGCGGGGAACTCGACGTAATAGTTCTTCCAGTTCACGCTGGACACAACCTTGTATGCTACGTCCTCCCTCTCACCGTATAGTAGCGGTATCTTGTTGGCGTACCTCAATAGGAGGGGCTCCTCTCTGGGTGGAATGCTCCCTCCATAGGCTATGCCAACCTCTACGATAAACGGGTGGCCCATATAGGATCGAGCAGGCCTCGTCACTGCGGCGGTGAACTCAGGGCGGAACATTCGCCTTAGCCCTATCTCTATGAGGTCCGCCCCGATTGGTGAGAGGTAGTCGCTCCTCGGGGCGCGGAAGCCCGTGTAGGAGCGTAGCTTGTCCACCAACCTGACCAATAAGTCCCTATACTCCCGGCGGAGGAGAGTCTTGGGGTTGAGATCCGGGCTGACTCCCGCCTCCCTCAGGAAGTTGACGGCGCTCTTCTCGCCGACGCTCTGGAACTCGGTTACCAGGACCTCCCTCAGGGTCCTAGCCCTTGTAGACTGGAGTATCATCTTGAACTGCTCGAGGTTCACGCCATGGGGGTGGGGCTTAGCCTCCCTCGGCGGCTTAGGCATCTTCCTAGTCATCCTGGGGAATATGTACACGTCCCCCTCCGGCGTTACGAGGTGTATCTCAGCGTACGGGGCGACTATGGCTGTCCTCTTAATGTACTCGATAACCCTGGACCTAGCCCTCCTCCAGTCCCCCTCGATCGTTATGGATACCCTTGTACCGTGCCAGCGACCCCGCTTCCTCCACTGGCCCTCCTCGACGATCCTCGGCTTGTTCTCGTTGATGTCGATGAACAGCTTCTTCATGTAGACATAATCGCTATCCTCCATCGCCGAGATAACAGTGACTGGCTGGCCAGCTGTCTGCTGCCCGTAGATAACGGCTGCCTTAACGCCTAAACCGAACATTCCACGGGTCTGCCTTATCACGTACTTGCTCGAGTATAGGACTCGGCCGAAGGCGTCGGCCATAACCGTAGGGGGGACTCCTATACCGTTATCCTCCACGGTTATCGTGTAACGGTTCTCGCCCTCAACCCCCCGGGCTGGCTCCACGACAACACGTATAACAGGGAGTATGCCGTGCGTGTCCGTAGCGTCTAGAGCGTTCTCGACTAGCTCCCTGATAGTCTGGTACACCGCCCTAGTCGGGTTGGAGAAGCCCGCCAGCTCCTTGTAACGGCTGAAGAACTCGGCGGGGCTCATAGCCCTGTACTTCTCCTGCCCCCTAGCCACCGCCTCCTGCTTCTCCCGCTTGGCAGCGCTCCTCTTGTTAGGCACTCCACTGGCACCCAGCGCTAAGCGTAGTCCAATGGAGTGGTGGCCCGGGAGAGCTTAATCTTTAACTGAGGAATAACCATTAACTATAAAATAACAGTAAAATACCGTTTTAACTTCTGGCGACGCGAAGGCCCGGAAGCCTATTAACAAGGTAGAGCACATCCAGCCACCTAACCTCGGAGAGGCCCGGTCCAGGGTTCCTATCAATAGACTCCCACTCCCCCCTACGAATCCCTTCCTCCAAGCGCTTAGCCTCCGCCACTAGCACTCCGGGCCTGGAGGTAAGCCTTTGCACAACGGGCAGCAGCGTGTTAAGCTGAGCCTGCTCCTCTAACTGCCTGAGCCCTGACAAGTCGACAGTGTCACGCAGGTTCCGAGCCTCTAGGATGCGGCCTCGGAGCTTCGGCTTTACTAGAGTGAAGGCTTCCACAAGCCTCCTCCGGCTAGGAGATGTATAGCTAATCCCGGCCGGGGCGAGGCCCGCTTCAACGGCTACCCTGCGAGCCTTCTCCGCGTAACTCGTAGCGTCTCTGGGCTTGTACTCGTCCATTACTATAACGGTGTCCGCGGAGGCCAGTAGAGGTATGCTACCGCTAGCCACTATGACAATGCTAATCCCGGCCTTCTTCAGTGCTGGCGCCAGGTCGCTCACGGAGAGGAGAGTCCTCTTACCCGTAACCTCCTCGGTCCACCGGTCCCGGTGGATGAAGTTAGTCGCCGTCCAGTCCTCATCTATTAGTATAAGCCTGGACCCCGCCTCTACGGCCTCCTGGAGCGAGGCAACCGCGCTAGTCGCACCGCTAGCGTCACTAGTACTCCAGCAATGAGGGTCCCTCAGGCCGGGCATGGACTCAACCCATGGGGAGACGTCGACACAAGAAACCCATCGTCCGTTCTCGCTCTGAACCCAGAAGGCATCCCTCCTAGTAACCACCAGCTCCCTCCCATCACCCGGCACGTGATCCCAAACGCCACTAGCAATAGCCTCCATAAGGGTAGTCTTACCGTGGAAGGCGGGCCCGGCTACGAGCGTAAGCCCCTCCCGGACACCCATACCGGTTACACTCCTACCAGTAGGCAGCTCCAACTCCACGCGAAGGCTCTCGGGGCTCTCAAAGGGGACTGCTCCCTCCAACGGCTCCTCACAGCCCCCACAGGCCCTCGGCAGTATGCTACCATCGCCAATGAATGAGACAAGCCCCATGGATGGAAGCCTCTCCCGGATAAACTCCTGCTCCCTCCACGCGTCAACGTGGCGCTCAAGCCTCGCCTCCCCCCTTTCAAGTCCTCGAGCAACCTCTACCGCTAGGCGAGGCAGCCTCGAGAGGAGCAGCTCCCTCGCAACATTCCCGAGAATCCTGCGCCTCCTAGACGGCAGGCCCACCCAAAGTCTCAGGCGGAGGGCCGCTCCACCCCTGGATCCCGTTATTATCCAGGCAGCACTCCTCCTCAATATCACGGGGCCGGGCCGGGGGACCCTCACCTCCCCGCTATGACCCTCGCCGGCGCCACGGATCGAATACTTCGCCGAGAGCCTATAGGCCAGCCGGAGGGCATAGTCTGCGACCGGGATGGGGTACTCGTGATAGAGGGGGTTGTCTCCGAGCGGAGCATCCACCATAACTACGCTTGGCGGGGCGAAGGGGTCCCCCTGGACCCGGGTAACCCTTACCCTCACCCCGCCGATCCGTTCGGATGCGCCGACTAGGTCTTTGTACGCCTTGTATCCCCTCCCATCAATCCTCTCAAGTATCCTCCCGATCGAATCCTTCAATAGTACCATTCCCGGGATGGGAGGCCGCGGCTAGGGTAAAGAGTAAATCGTGCGGAGGCACTACCCAGATATGGGGGTGTGGCTATCTCCTTGAGCACTGCATCAGACCTTAGGAGAATCCTCGGCAA
>JALVJB010000124.1 GCA_027034115.1 Acidilobaceae archaeon
AGCCTTCAATATGCAAACGGTAATACTATGACCGCGCGGAAGGGGAACCCTTGAGGGACCCCCGAGCTCAATAATACGGGCACTGTATAGTAGAGAGTATACTGCTAGGCCTCGCAGGCCTCTAACGTCTCCTTCATATGCTTGGTTAAGCCTATCCTGACTCCTAGGCGCGGGTCTGTGTAGATGTATATGATGCCCTTGCTCTGCAGCCTCCTGGCTACTCGGAGGAGCCAGTGGTAGTCGGCTTGCATCTCTTCTGCAAGGTTGTCCAGGTATACGTAGGTTATGCCCCACTTAGCATAGTGTGATAACAGGTTGGATAGTACTTCGAGCTCGTCCTCGTCCAAGTCATCCTTGTACACTGCTAGTATGCATGAGGCCCTCCGAACCCTCTCTTGTAATTCATTGTCGCCTTTACCTGTTCGAGCGACAGTAAACGACAAGGATCTCCCTGACCCCTGCCTCCTCCTCCCAGGTTTCTTGTCGTTTACTGTTTGTTTAACTTTTAAACTGGATAAGATACGTTTCGCAATGCCAGCCATCTTGTCGACGTCCTCAGCAGTCTCCCTCTCGAGGACGGCCTCCGCGTACTCCTCCCCCTTGGGGGTGAGGGTCCAGTAGCCGTTTTCGTAGTCAACGTAGCCCCTGGCCTTCCAGTAGGAGAGGTAGCTGGAGATGTACTTCGCCTGGTAGCCTAGGATGGCCGCTATCTCGCTGGACCTCATGGGCCTCGATAGGAGGAGGACCATTATCGCGTCTACTAGCCTGCTCCGGGGTCCCCCTCTCTCCCTGCTCTTAGCCTCGCCCAGTAGTCTTCTCACTGTGTCGGCGAGATCGTCCACTACCCCGGCACCGTTGAGTGCATTACCCGCGGGTAGGGTTACTAGGAGGGTCCCCCGGTATCACGGCTTGCATAGCCTGGCCTCGATTAGCCGGAGTAGCCCGGTGTAGGCTCTCGCAGTACACTCCTCGGGGACTATTAGGAGGAGGCCTCTCTCAATGCTGGGGGACCACTCGGTTAGGTGGGCGACAACCTCGCCGGGGGTCCCTGGGAAGAATACGGAGCCGTCTTCGACTCCCCCGATCAGGGCTTTCCTGCAGTTCTCCATTACAAGGTAGTCTCTAACCCTGTATACGTCTACCAGGCTCCGTGGAGGGTCTAGGAGGCTCGTGGCCAAGTACTTCGAGGGCCCCAGGGGGGTCTCTGGAGGGTCCCCCATGACTACGGCTTCCCCAAGGGCCCGGAGGGTCCCCCACCCCTCACGGGTTAGCCTGTGCCCCCTAGGGGTCTTCTCGACTAGCCCCTGGGTGCAGAGGCGTTGGAGGAGAGTCTTGACGGGGGCCTCGCCCAGCCCTAGGATCCTGGTTAGGGTAGGCCTCCCCACCGGCTGGTTCCTGGCTATCGCTTCTAGGGCCCTGTAGGCGTGGTAGGCGGTGAAGCCTACAGCCCCGCCCCTGGCTAGCCTAGCCGCCTCTAACACGGCCCTTACGGCCTGGCAGGCCTGTTGCTGGCTCGACATCCCATGCTCCCTCGTCGGGGAGGAGGCCCTGGTCTATCATGAACACTGCGAGGTCTTGGGGGGTTATCTCGTTATCCCCGAGTATGGCTCTCTCAATGCTCCTCCAGTTCCTCGCCGGCTTCTTACCGAAGTCGTCCCAGAGCCATTCAAGGACCTCGTCTATGTCGACATTGGCGTCTCGCATCTGGCCGAGAAGGGCCCTCTTCACAGCCCTGTTCTTCGCCGCCCTCCTAGCGTTGAACGCCACCTCTAAGCCCCATACTCATGGCCTCCCGGCTAGCGCCTATAACCCTGCCCCGGCCACTATCGAGTAGTGGTGCGTAGTCTTGACCCTCTACGACCTGAAGGGTAGAAGCCTCACCTGCCTCAGGGACTACTCTCCAGACGAGATAAGGGCCCTCATAGAGATGGGCCTCGAGTTCAAGAGGCGCTACTACGCCGGGGAGAGGGTTATACCCGTCCTAAAGGGCCATAGCATTGCGATGATCTTTGAGAAGCCTAGCACTAGGACGAGGGTTAGCTTCGAGGTGGCGGCGTGGCAGCTTGGGGCTAAGGCGATGTACCTTGGCTGGAGGGAGCTCCAGCTGGGGAGGGGGGAGACTATTGCTGATACTGCCAGGGTGCTCTCGAGGTACGTAGACGGCATAGTGGCGAGGGTCTACGAGCACGAGAAGGTGGAGGAGCTCGCTAGGTACTCGAGGGTCCCCGTGATCAACGGGTTAAGCGACCTGAGCCACCCGGTCCAGGCCCTAGGCGACTATATGACCATACTGGAGGTCAAGGGCCGCTTGAAGGGGGTTAAGCTGGCCTTCGTGGGAGACGGTAGCGATAACGTGCTCCACAGCCTCCTAATAGCTGGTGCGAAGCTAGGGGTAGACATAGTTGTGGCTACCCCTAAGGAGCTGAGGCCTCGGGAGGACATCTTGAAGGCGGCCCTGGACGCGGCGGCGGAGTCTGGGAGCGAGATAAGGATAATCGAGGACCCCTACACCGCCGTGAGTGGCGCCGACGTAGTATATACTGACGTATGGGTCAGCATGGGCCAGGAGAGCATGAGGGAGGAGAAAACCAGGCTTCTAAGACCCTACCAGGTCAACAGGAGGCTCATGGAGGCCGCCGGGGGGAAGGCCCTCTTCATGCACTGCCTCCCAGCCCATAGAGGCGAGGAGGTGACAGACGAGGTAATAGACGGGCCGTGGAGCATAGTATGGGACCAGGCCGAGAACAGGCTCCACATCCAGAAGGCGGTACTAGCCGCCCTGATAGCCTAGACCCCGACAGCCACCTCTGGGAGCTGAGGCCCCTGTATACCATACTCTTCTCCGATAACCTCGAACACGGCTTCCACGATATCAGAGATTAGTGGGGCCCTACCCTTAGCTATAGGCCTTCCATCGACTAGGACCAAGGGGACCCCGTGGCTAGGAGCGTCCTCGCTGGGCACCGGCACTGGCACGCTGATCACCTCAACGGGTAGCCCGTATTCTCTCACAAGGATGGACTGGGCCTCTCTGCACGCCCTCTCTGCCGCCCTACTCTCATAGTCTACCCCAGAGTAGACTGTTATGACGACCGCGTCCCTCAACCTCTACCCCCGGTAGCCTTGTATTTTCACCACTCGTCTAGAAGTGGGGGCTCTCGTGATAATCCAGGCGTGCTACTCCCGCAATACCCTTAGTATTTTCTCGTAGGGGATCGCTCCCTCCCTTAGGAGTTCGACTCTACCGTCTACTATCTCGACCACGGTGCTTGAGACACGTCTAAGGGAGGGTCCCCCGTCAATGTACAAGTCTATCTTGTCCCCGAGCTGGGCGTGGGCTTCGTAGGCGGTGGTGGGAGGAGTCATCCCGCTCTTATTGGCACTCGTCCCTACTAGCAGGCCCCCTGTCCTCCTGGCTATCTCCCTCACTAGGGGGCAGTTGGGGAGCCTCACTCCTATCTTCCCCCACTCTTCGAGGTGGCGGGGGACCCCCGGCCTGGCCTCTTCTACTATTGTCAGGGGGCCGGGCCAGAAGGCGAGGGCTAGGCGCCAGAAGACATGGGAGGGGTCTACGAGGAGGAGGGCGTGGTGGGACTCGCCTAGGAGTATTGGGAGGGGCTTGTC
>JALVJB010000125.1 GCA_027034115.1 Acidilobaceae archaeon
TATGGCTCCCGTTATCCTGTCTAGGAGTGCTTTGTGGGCTTCGTCTGCCTCCTCGCCGGTTGGGTATTGGCATGGTTGTATGGGGGTTGAGCCGTGCCATAGCAGGTCTCGGGCGTAGGGGCATAGCGCGGCCCAGCCTAGGAGGTTTAGCCTAGTATACCTCGTATTTTCGCTGGGACACGATGTAGTGATCCTTGCCGTCAAATACATGTGCCCGCTGGTACTCGTCCTCCCTGACGACGATGATAAACACTGAGTCACCGTCTTCAACAATCTTCTCAGCCTTCTCTGAGATAAGCCTCGCCGTGCTAGCTGTCCCTGGGCCAGCGTAGACGCTCCTGTTAACTCGAGACAGGCCCAGTCTCCGCAGGTAACGCCGCAGTCGAGCCCTCCTCTTTTCATCCCCGATATCATAGGCGACAATCACGATCACCCCGGTTACACCTTACGATCATATGAAAATGGCGGAGTACCTGCTCCCACCGGGGGCTAGGATCTCACCGCCCTCTCCGGTCATTGACAGGTATTCGGATAGCTTCTCTCCTAGATCGCCTACGTATACCAGTATTCTGTCATGGATTTGGCTTGGCTCGATGACGGCTTCTTCCCCGAGTTTTATATAGCCGTCTGTAATGTCTAGGAGCGTTACGAGGTCAATAAATCTTCCTCTAAGGAGGGAGGGATCGTTCCCCGCTACTATGGTGATTCGGGACCTAGACCTCTCCAAGGATATGACAATGGTTCCATCACCTCTAACCCCGTGGACGCGGAAGTTCCTCGCAACGATTCCAATGCTCGCATCCCTCTCTTCACCATTATCTACTATGTATACTCTAGCATTGAAGCCTGTCCTCCGGAAGAGTATTGTGCGCGTTAGGGTTTCCGGGGGGCCCATTATTTCGCCGAGCAGAGTCCTAGCTTCTCCTGGGTCCAAGTCTATTTTAGAGAGGAGGTTTTTCATCCCCGATACCCTTGCGAGCGAGGCTATGCCTAGTGTGTAGCCGAGCTTTCTCCTTGACTCGTGGTAGCGGTCGGGGAGTATCCTGGAGACGTCTCTCTTCCTCTTGGGATAGTCGGGGTACAGCTGGGATACTAGTTTGACTAGGCCGTAGTAGTCTAGTGTGTTATTACTGGGCACTTTTTCTAGAGTGTAGGAGGGGGCGGCTAGGTACACCTTGCTGGACACGCCTTTTCTCCCTATCCTACCAAGCCTTTGTATCACGTCCTCGGAGGAGGTCCCCGTGAAGGCTCCTAGCACTACTCGGCCTAGGTTGACTCCCTGTGTGGCCGCCTCGCTGCCAACTATTATGGGTGCTCCCTTACTGCAGGCTTCTCGAGGGTATATACTTGCTATACACTCCACACTCAGCCCCCACTCGTGTAGCTTACGGGCTAGCCTCGTGACCATCCAGAGCCGCTCAAGTATTACCAGGCTCCGACCGCTGCTCGGAGTTATGCTTATCCGCTTCTCCTCTATTAGTTGGAGGAGGTGTTCTCCGGCCTCGTAGTATGCTGGCAGGCCCTTCCTCCTAGTATCGACGCCGATAATGGTGATTTGCGTGTCTCCCCTGACCGGGAAGCCCTCCCCACTACTAATCACGGCCCGGATCTCCCTAAAGCCCCCTGTAAGGTTGCCAAGTTCCTCGACTAGCTCCTCGGCCGGCGTCGCTGACGATAGAATCACGCTGTTACCGGAGACTTGCTTGTAGAGTTTTAGTAGCCCGTAGAGGGCGTTTAGCTCGTACACGCCGTATAGGTGGAATTCGTCGATGAATAAGGGTAAGTCTAGGATTCTCTGGGCAAAGGCGATTGTCTCGTCTACCGTTGCTCTCGCTAGAACACCAGTGTTTCTCAGGACCTCCTCTAGGCTCTCCGGCCTATTCCCCCTGGCGATTGCTAGGAGAATATTATGAAGGGTTTTCCCGACTCCTTCAAAGTCCCTATAGGCACCCGTGTATACGAGGAGGAATGCGTCTGGAGTCGAGAAGACTACCGTGTAAGCTCCGCCTCTACGGTGGTACTTGTAGATGGTTCTCGCGAGGCCTGCCAGTATCTCCCTCTTTGGCGTGCCAGTAATACTCGGTATGTACCTCCCGGATAATGCTAGCAGGGCTACGAAGCGCTCCCCAGCCCAGGCGCCTTCAAAGGTGTCAGGGTCTAGCTCGTATATTCGCAGGGGCTCTACGCAGTCGCTATCGGTATCTCCGCAGTAATTGCTGGTGTATACTTGTTTTGCGTTAAAATATTGTGTGAGGATGCTTATGATTGTCGCCATTTGGTTTCGTAGGAGTGTATTGTTTGGGTAGAGTGCTGCGAACCCGTTAAGCTCGCTCCTACCGCTATTGTTTAGGAGGAGGGTTAGGGTTTTACCGCCTCCTGTTGGGGCTTCCAGCTTTACGTTATCTCCTGCTCTAACACTATCCTGGACTCTGGCCTGGAACTCGTTGAGTGTTAGACTACTAGCGAGCTTTCTAGTCGAGTAGGGTATTGTGAAGCCTGGCACATTCACAGTTATGGTTTCCATTGTTAGAGGCCTCTTAGAGTGGGTACTATGATAGTTTTCTGCCTACCCTGTTTTCCGGTCTTGTAAGCTATGGCTTCGCTAGCTATGCCGTACGCCGCAATGTCTCCCGCGGGGTGTTGTAGGATCACTGTTGACCCGCTGGTCTCAACGGTGTCGGCGGTGTTGTAGGGTCTATTAGTCTGGGCGTTTTCTAGGTATTCGACGTTAACTCTATGTATGCTGACCTTCAGTACACCGTTCCTTTTAGCGCCTATTCTTACTACCTGGTTAGCCGGTAACTTATCCTCTGAGACTACTAGTGTTTCGAGGGTGCTACCGGGCATTAATACCACGTTTTTAGAGAACGTTGGATAGGCTAGCCTCGACCTGCCCCTTATCGTGACTATTGCCTCGTTTAAACCGGATACTAGCACTTCTCCTAGGAGGGCTCTAGTTACTGTTAAGGGGTAGGCGTAGACTCCGTAGCGTTTGAACAGTTGTATAGGCGGCTTGTACCTCGCGACTCCGAAGACTGAAGCGTAGCCCATGTCAGGGTCTGTTATGTAGCCTGCGAGTGCTAGGGTGACGCCATAATTGTGTATGACTGGTTTTACGTGATGGACGTAGTATTGAGAAGCAGGCCTAGCACTGTCGTGGTACCATAGTAGACCGTCGACCCTCATGGTCGCGTGGTAGTAGTACGTCATTGGTGCATCCCCCTATGGGGGTCCCCGAGCTATCCGCTACTTCCTCCGGGCCTTCTTCCCAGACTTGAGGGACAGTACCCAGTTGTGCATTTGTTCTACGTAGTCGATGCTACTCCGCCATAGCTCTTTGAACACGCCTTCCTTATCGTTGACTTTAACTAGGCTTAACACGTCACTATTGGATATTGGCTTGAAGCCCTGCTTCTTCAAGAAGTCCTCGAGCTTATCCACGACAACGCTAGGCTTCTCCGCCCCCTCCTTCGCCAGATTGTCCGCTAGGTCTAACGCGCTTGTGACTGAGAGATCCCCGCACCTTATTCCGAGCAGGTTTACTTTTACTGTCCCGTAGACTCCGGCTCTACCACCTATCTCCTCAATCGTAGCTAACGAGTAGAGGACTGCCAGCAGTTCTGGCAGCGTTAGATCATGCATTGTAACGCGGCCGATGAAGACTGTGCCAGGCATTACGTGTATATCGGTATAGAGTGCTCCGCCTGTCGTTGATAGGGTTCCCTCGCTAACCTTGTTATGGGTCTCTGGTAGTATCTTCCTGGTGGTTGCGAAAGCCGGGTCGAAGTGGACCCTCGTCTTTATACCTATGCTCATCTCGCCGCCCGCTTCCTTGTATTGCGCCTCGGTTAGGGCTGCTCCGAATATTGTGCAGGCGGGACAGTAGCCGTCCATTCCTACGTCGGTCATTTTCTCCCCCGACTGTGCTAGTGGGGGCTGGATGGTGCAGTTCCACCCCTTCTCAAGGTGTTCCTCGGCCTTCTTGAATCCGAGCTTCTTTGCCTTCTCGATGAATTCTCTTAGGTCGGCTCCACTGTCCCTGTAGGCTCTAAGCGCTTGTAGTAGCCTTCTCCGCACGACCGCCATGAGTTTCTGGGGCTGTATTACTGGCACGTCTATTCCGGACTCGGGTAGTGTGGCTTCGTTGATGTCTCCTGGTCCCTCTGTTCTGAGCAGCAGGAAGTTCTCCGCCTTAACGGTGAAGACTACTTCTACTCTTTTACCTTTGGGGAAGACCCTTCCTTCCTCTCCTATTTCCCTGAGGCAGGGCTTGACTGCCTCAATCCATTCAATCGAGCTCACGGCTTCTCACCTCCTAGGTTTTTATTATTTAAAAAACATAATTCAAAGATTTTATCCCCGGCCGGGGGCAGGGAGTAGCGAGCCATTTCTGCAATGGCTGAAACTATCATATTCATGAGCCGAATCCTAGCGCCCGCTGGGAGACTGTCAGCCTTCTCTCTAAACTTTCTCAGGAGAGCCCTGAGCAACTCCGCAAAGCACTTCCGACACTCTGTTTTCTGCAAGTCCCTTGGAATGTTTGCCTCGGCGATGGCGTCAATGAACTCCCAGGGATCGCTCCAAACGTTGAAAACTAGGGTTTCCAGGGCTTTACGGACTTCCTTAGTATAGGCGTGGGTCGAGGCGGCTCCACGCCGGGCGCCGCGGAGTATTCCAGCTAGGCCAGCTGCGTAGTAGTCGAGGCCCCGGCCGGGGTCATACTTGCACAATTCCAGTAGCTCCACTAGGCTCCACCTCCAATCCTATCCCTGAGGGACTCGAGGATAGAGTAGACTCTAGGGGAGGAGTACTCGAGGAGGAGGGGGGAGTACTCTGGAGGGTAGTCGAGGACCTCTAGAAACGCTGGCAACTGCTCGTTCGCCCTCCTAGCCGCGAGAACACCCATGGAAGCCATTACAGCGGCGACATAGGGAGTGTACGCTCCCTTACTCTTATCCGCAGGCCTGTAATCGTAGAGAGGCCTCCTCCCCTTGTAGTATACTAGTAGTTTATCGTGGGGGGAGTCTGGGGGAGACTCGCTTACTGCTAGAGGGTAGAAGCCCCATAGGGCTAGTAAGCCGGACATAGCCATGTCGTGAATCCACTCGTCTATGTGCTTCCGGTAAGGCCCTCTCAAGCCTAGATAGACTGTAGCCGTGAACCCGTCGTAGAAGTACTTGGCTCCAGTCGTGGAGCCGCTTCCAATCACTTCGTTGAGCCTGCTATCCCAGTCGTCGCCATTGTACATGAACTCGTATACAGCGGTGGGGTTTCGGGTAACTCTCTCTTTCGAAGCAGTAGTCATAATTCTCCACATAATATAGCCAATATCCTCTAGCACTGTGAAGGGTGCAGGCGCCCTTAAGGCGAGAGAAACAAGGATCCTATTTTCAAGCCTACTTCTTGCAAGAACATCGCCCAGGCATAACGGGTCAACGCCGTAGTGGCGGACGTCTTGCATTAAGACATTAACGCTGCCAGGGTAGATACGCCTGTTCCACTGCTCCGTGGTCAGGTCGCGGTAGAACGTCTGGAGGAAATCCACCGGCACGGCGACCGGCGTCTTCAAACCGCAAATCGGGCACTGAACCCTCCCCCCGTCAACATAGCGGACTCCTATTAGTTCAACGCCCTGCAACATGCTCCGGATTTTTCCGGGGAGAACTACGTCTCCCGGGGGTCTATGCCTTAATCCGTAATAGATTAGCGCTATCTTGTAGGAGTTACCCTTTTCTCCGGGATACACGCCCTTCTCGCAGTCCCTCTTCTTGTATCCATGCCTTTTACAGTCTTCAGGCTTGCTCCTACCACTGCATCTCTCACGGCATTCCGGGTTCTTGCAGCACTCGCTGTTCCAGTAGAGGTTTTCTTCGACAGCTTCTGGTATAAGGCCGTTGCCATCGTAGCCAGGCCTTATGTCCTGGTCCCAGTCAAGTATTACCCTAAGGTCCGGGTTAGTCGTTAGTATGGCGGCGCCGTATGGGGTAGCTAGGGGGATCATTGTCTCTTCGGATTCGACTGCTTGGCGGTGAAGGTACTTGTAGAGGCTTGCCGAGATTAGTGTTCGAAGGAAGGGTTGTGGAATCGCAATGTTAACCATTAATAATTTTAGATCTATCTTCACTTCTCTCCGGATACTAGACAATAGGGGTATAATGTCGTAAATGTTCTCGAGGCCCTGGAGACGGTCGGCAAGCCATAGTAGCCACCAAACCTCGGCAGGATACGTTATATCCGTCCTAGTCTCGGCGGGGTTCGTGTAGACATACTTCACCAGGCTCCTCGCCATCCTCGGGTCTCCGGTGGCCTGCTCTAGTCTCTCGATCAGCCACGAGCGGATCTTTTCACTGCTCCTCTCACCCATTAAACCCATCTTCTGGCCTAGATCGTGGAGGAATCCTATTAGGAAAGCCTCATCAGGCTCTGGGGCCTCGATATCCCCGGGGCCTGCAAGAGCGTCCACTAACTCCTGAAATGTTGATCCAACTATGTAGCTGTGGAGCCAGAGGCTTATGCTGGTCCAGTACTTGGCCGGGGTTGACGATAGCGGTGGTGGTAGGAGGGTATATGCCATCTTGATTCTCTGTGTGGGGTTCAACTCTCCCCCTCCTGGTTCAATTATTATGCTGCGTCTTACTATTTAAGTGTTTATGCTTGACTAACCGTTCTAGTTAAAGATAAATATTGGAACAACGGCTCTGGCTAGGAGGTGCACATGCTTGGCGGGGGCCTGCTTCATCATCCCTGTTGGTTTGAAGCGGGAAAAGATAGAGCGTATCCTCGAGACCAGCGAGGCGAAGAGGGTCGGGTGTATAGTTACCGTGACCGTGACTGGCTATGAGAGGGATAAGACGCCGCTCGTCGAGGCGGCCAGTGTTCTAGCGGAGATGATTGGTGCGAGGCACGAGCACATAGTTGTAGAGCCTGGGAATGTAGAGGGTCCTGTTAGGCTTTACCGCTTGCTCTGCTCCGAGGCTCCCTCACGGGTTATTGTAGCGGGTGTTTCGGGGTCCCGCTACCTATACCCTGTTCTCTTCCAGGTGTTGCTAATGTACTGGAGAGTTTCTGGGGCGGAGGTCTTAGTGCAGCATGGAGTCGAGGGAGGCGATTACAGCCTTGAACCCCTCCAAGGCTTCGCCTCGCCTGCGATGAAGCTGACCAGTATCCAGAAGGATCTCCTACGCCTTATCTACACGTCTAGGCGAGAGCTGTCCGGGAAGGCTCTAATAGAAGAGTATGGTTATACGAAGAGTGTATACTCGGTGCTAGCCGATATGGAGCGGAAGGGCCTCCTCCGCGTCCGCCGCGGTAGGATTGAGAAGACTCTTCCAGGTAGGATACTCTACGAGATGCTATGGGGTGGAGGATAAGGGTTGATCCGCGGCTACAGGGCTTACATTGAAGTAGAGGCCGACGAGAAGATACCATACTTCACCGGTCAGCTCGTTAAAACGCTGGTCTACACTCTCGCCAAGGAAATACGCATATACAAGGGCCTAAGGGGCATAATCTCTGGGCTGCACCTCTCACCCCTGTTCAAGCCGGGGAGGCGATCCTATGAGCTGGGCGAGCTCGTCTCCCCCGTCTACGTATACAATCGAGAGGAGAACCGCCACGTCCTAGTACCAGTAGAGGTCAATGGAGAGTACATTATACACTTTGGCGGAGACGAGGCGCTCGCGGGAGTAGTAGCCGAGAAGCTCCAAGGCCTCCGGGAGAGGCTCGCAATCAAGGTAGGGGACAGCATTGTAACCTACAAGGTTGAAGGAGTCAGGGATATAACCAGCGAGGTCATGGAGAAGGAAATAATCCATGACAGGGCAAGCGTATACCTTAAAGGCCCGGTCAAATTATTCAACGTATACACCCAATCTAGACTGCCAAAATACAGCATCTCAGCCTACGAGCTACTAATGGCCCCATACATGCTCCTCCACGAAGCCCCAACCATAACCACGCAACTCGCAGTCGAAGCGATGAAGGTACTGGGGCTCCTAGTCGAGACCTATTACAGCCTCAACACGGTCAAACCAATACTCCTACCCTTCAAGGGCAAAGAGCCCGGGATGATAGGGAAGATAACGTACATCATAGACACGGATAAAAAAGAAATAAAACAAGAAATATCAAAAATACTCTCAGTAGGGGAACTAGCTGGAGTAGGGGAGTCACGGCAAAACGGGTTCGGAACAATAACCTGGAAGCCGAAATAAGGTGAAAAGCGGGTTTCCCCGCTTCTAGCTGTCTTAACCGTTTGTATCCAGCCATTCTTCGATGTTAGCAGGATTGGCGTCTCGAACATATATTCCTTTTCCTATTATTTCTATTTCTACTATGTTCTTCAAGTACGGTTGCCAGTAGTCGATCCAGTCACTTATGGCGTCGCGGGCGCTGGTGTAGTAGTATAGTGGGACGTTCTCGGAGGAGTACGTTTCTCCATCTATGTTATCATAGTATGCTAGTTTGATGTAGTCTCTGAGATAATGCTTTAACTGGTAGCTCATACCTAGGGGTGATAGATAGAGATAGTAGTATTGATAGTTTTTCCTTACTGTGAGTTTATAGTAGAGTGTTAGGCCGTTCCAGTAGTCTCCAGCGGGGTCGATAATATAGAATTGCTTCTTGGTACCGTTGTGCTCAACGTATATGACTGCCCAGTGGCCAATAGTCTCATTATATATTCCTATTATGTATACGTTATCATTAGCCTCCTTAGTATTGTCTAGGATTGCATATGTGAAGAGGGCTAGGTCGTCGCAGTCACCGCAGCCTTCGCTCCAAGTCTCGTTAGGTAGCTTGAATACTTCGTCTACAATTGTTATTCTACTTGGGTCCAGGGGGTCCGGGTACCTTACATGGTTATCGTGGCAGTATGAAAGGTAGTATTCCACGTCTATGAAGACGTTTAAGGTCTTCCGAGCCGGCTCCTCTCCAGCATACGGGGATAATGGTATAGTGCCTTGTATAGCCTTGTCCGCTTTTTCTAGTAGCCTGACGTAGAACTCTGCGAGAGACTCATTATCCTGGGCGTATCCCACCCAGTATGAAGCCCGGTATAAGGTGTTAAGGTACGTCTCATACTTCTCGTCTACCAGGGTGTAGTTGTATTCTAGGTTATTGTATCTCTCCTCCAGGAGGTTATAGGACTCGTTAAGCTTAACGTACTCCTGTAGTAGGTTAGCATAATTAGTTTTTAGAGTTGTGTAGTTGGCCCTGAGTTTCTCATAGGTTTTTGTTAGCTTATCAAAACGGTCTCGGAGATTAGTGTAGTTGTCTAGGAGGGCCTTGCTCCTCGCTTTTAGCCTGGTTAGGTTTTCGGAGAGTCTAGACTTCGCTTCTCGGAGACTGTTTATTTCTTCGTGGAGCTTCTCTAATTCTATACTCGTTTTATGTAGCCTCTCATTGTAGGTGTATATGGGTATGCTCATTACGACTAGGCTGATTATTACTCCAGCGGCGACTGACCGTGGCTCCAAGTGTACCGCCGCTACGAGCGGCGTCTATATTGTATTAAAGTCGGTTTTTCCTTGGCCGGGTTTAGATGCGGCGTCTATTTTCAGTTTTTGATTAATATTATTATTCCAACTATTATTATAATTATATTTATTATTTTCTTTAATCTCTCTGGTTTCGCCCTTGAAGCGGCATGAACTCCCAGAGCCACTCCCGGTATCCCGCCTAGTGACAACAATAGCGCCGCGCCGGGATCCAGGAGGCCTAGGGCTAGGTAGTTAGCTAGGCTGAGTGTTGATAGCACTAAGCCGTAGGCGAGCACGGTGCCCACAGCTTCCAGAGGGTCCAGCCTAACAATGTTTACGAGAGCGAACCCTACCAGTACTCCCGCCCCCACGCTAGTGAACTGTACTATGAGTGCTACGGTAAAGCCTAGAAGGTATGCGTGCTTCCTAGTAGGCGTTACTGGCAGGTCTAGCGTCTCCCTTGCCAGACTCAGGGCGCCTGTCCCTACTAATACTATTGCTAGGAGTATTGTTAGGGGCTTGGAGAGGGCCTCCACGGGGATGTACTTGAGTATGAGTCCTCCGAGCACTACGCTGGGCAGGCTCCCTGCCAGCAGGCGGAGAGCGATCCTCCTGTGAACCCGGCCCCTCCTACCCACGAGGAGCACTCCCGCTATCCTTGTCAGTGTTGCATAGAGGAGGTCCGTGCCCACCGCAATGGGTGGAGGGTAGCCTAGGAGTATGAGCGCGGGAGTAGTGAGGGACCCTCCCCCTACCCCCGTGAG
>JALVJB010000126.1 GCA_027034115.1 Acidilobaceae archaeon
CCGCAGAGGGGCGATGAACTACTACCAGGGCGGCCAAGCGGTCATGGCCCGGGTAGCTCAGCCTGGTTAGAGCGCCGGACTGTGGATCCGGAGGTCCCGGGTTCAAATCCCGGCCCGGGCCCCACCTTCACCTCCGTATAGCTTATCGCTTACCCTATGCCTAACGTTATAGTTAGGGCGTCCATTATCGTCTTCTTTCCTAGAGTATTCGCCCGCTATGATCGAATATCTGGAATCAAAACGGCTTACTATTTTTAGGTAAGCGGAGGGATCGCTTGATAGTTGGGAAATCCTGGTGGCCAGGAGAGGATACTACTGGCCGGCGATATGGTGGTTCTCGATTAAGCCTCGCTACGCGCATGCTATTGTTGATGGCGTTAAGAAGTATGAGCTTGGGGGCAAGCGTTTCAAAGGGCTCCCTGATAATAGTGTATAGTGCGAGGCCTGAGAAGGCAATTATCGGAGAGTTCACGGCGGGAGAGATTATACAAGGGCCGGCTGATGTGGTATGGAATCTAGTGAAACAGCCGGGTGCAGGGGTAGACGAGGAATCCTATGACTATATAAGAGGGGCTGCGAGAGCGTCGGCGGTAAGGGTTGAGAATCCGAAGCGGTATCATAAGCCGATCCAATTAGACAGTATAAGGAGATGCTTGGGGGATCCGGTTTGGAGGCCGCCTCAGAGGCCGATGCGAATAACAAGAAAATAGAATTATATGAATTTATTATAAGAATTGGAGCGGATATCATTTCTTGGTAGCGTTTCCTCTTTGCAAAGAGCGGTGCCAGTGATAGAGTTAAACGCCTCTGCCTGGCGGGCATGGTTATCTTTCTACCCTGGGGATCTTCACCTGGACCGGAGGAGTAGGTAGTATCTTTCTACCGCTGTCTTCTTTATTTCGTCAAAGAAGCCTCGAATACTTATTGGCTTAAAGCTGAAGAGATTCGCGAAATCCTCGCTTATCAACCCTTGGCTCGCCAGTGTCTTCACATCGTCGATTACCTGTGGAGGGTCTTTCTCGAAGTCAACTATTAGGAGGGCGACGCGCTCATACTTCCATGGGACGTCGCTGGGATCCCTCCGACCATTAATAGAAAGGAAACTTAGTATGTATTTTTCCATATTATATCTTTCACCGAATCTTACCTCTCCATTCTTGGCGGCTTTATCATCGTAACCGATTTTAGGGAGTAGGTAGAGGTAGCCGAGTACCAAGTATGGGAATCTGTTATGTAAGTTAAGGGCTTCAGCGAATAGTCTCTCGAAGAGTGTATCATAGTTCTTCTCAATAGAGCTTAACTGACTCCTAATATTGACGGATACTATTGGCCCTGTCGACACACTCTTCTTATCATCTTGGAGAGGCTGGATTAAGATGTCCTGGGTTTTAATTTTTGGGTAACCATACACTCGTTTATCCATTGAAATCCACGAGCTGGGAAATCTCTCCTCCAATTCCTTCTTCGCGTATTGATGAAGTATCTCGATGAGTTTTCTCGACCTGATCAGCTTAGTATAGGTTCTATTCCTTATAGCTTTTTCATATTCTTTCTTCATTTCCTTCAATGTTTCTATGAGCAATTTCATGTTGGTAGTCATTCTCCACACGACACCTCCAACACTAATATTAATACAATTTAGCTAATTCGCTCATATTTAAGAGTTCAGCCACTAGGCTATCAACGCGTCTTAGCTCTCCTCGGAGCCGCTCCCTCACATACCTCCTAGTATTACTCGCCTCTGACCCCGCCCTCAATAGTGATACAACTTTCTCTTGCGAGATCCTACCCAGCTCTGCTAGCTCAGCATGTACACGGTTCTCTTCGTTAAACTTTGGTATTGGGAAGTATAGGGGCCTCCTATGGATTGCACGAGCACCGAATAGGCCCCTCGGCTGGAAAGGCTTAATTAGCTCATTTACAATGCTAGAGTTGAGCACTGCTGAGAGGTAGTACGCCTCCTCGTCATTATTCGTCTCATAGAACCAGGTCTTCACATCAGCTACAAAGCCTCTCACGGGGAACCCCGTGCTTGGTAGTCTTCTCCTATCAACAACGCATGACACTAAATTCTTCCCAGTAGCATTATATAATACAACGTATCTCTTATCCGGGTTCTGGGCAGTGAGGAGGCCATTATAATTCAGCCTATCTATCAGCCTGGGGAAGCGCTTCGCGGATCTCTCGGTCCTCCTCTCCTCCCAGATTCTCTGAGCCTTCTCAAACCACTCCGACGCGCCTGGATAGCCGAGGCGTCGCAGTTCATGGTAATCGTAGAGTAGGTACCTGCCTCGAGCAGGCCTTATGGGTAGAATGACTGGACGCAGTCTTCTACACCCGAATGGCACGATATCCCACGCGAGTAACGTCAGGTAAATGAAATCCGGCTCGACCTCCCCTTCTAGCACAACCCTCCAGGGCGGCTTCACGATCTCGAGTATCTCCTTTGAAGTACGGACTGAGAGGAGGCTGTTTTTCGAGGAGACAACGTCTATAAAGTATAGGGTCCTCGGGAATATGCTCGCCCCAACTTTGAATTTGTCGAAGTAATAGCTTTTCCTAGCGGGGATCTCCGGCGGGAAGTATAGGTCTTGGCTAACCCGGAGGAATCTCCGGGCCTCCTCCCAGCTCACATTCCTCTTGGGGAGGGTTCCATGGTATATTACACGTAGTACCGGGTACCTTGTCTCTCCACCCTTAACCGCTATCAAGACGCAGGAGGGCATGTTGAAGAGTGGATAAACATTTTCGAGGTCGAGGATTTTCACCAGTTTCATAGGGGGGTTCCGGAAGCGGCGGAAATTCACGTGGTGTACTGTCCCGCCTATTACGCTTCTCGGCATTACGAACCCTATTATCCCGTTATCCTTTAAGCAGACGTCGCTGCACTTGTAGAAGAATAGGGCGGCTAGTTCTATCTGCGTGTATAAATGCACGTCTTCCCTACTTATAAGCCCGTATCTTAATACTTCCCTCTTAAGATAGTCCTGGTAGCTCTCATCTTTTATATTCCTCAGGACAACCCATGGGGGGTTCCCGACGATTACGTCAGCATTAACTTTTACATGTTGTTTGAGGGCATCGCCCCGGTAAACCGGTATGGAGATGCTAACTCCTTTTTTAATGAGATCTTTTAATGCTATAATATAATTGGCTTTAGCAATCATAGCCGCGATCGGGTTTATATCTATGCCAATAACTCTACCTAAAATTTCATTCAGCGATATTGACGGAAATCTCTCTATGAGAATGCGAATAGCATTGTATAGGAATGTACCCGAGCCACAAGCAGGGTCCATGATTAATGGCGGGTAGGAGCGACGCTCCAGCCATAGATCCATCACCTCTAGTATTACCAGCTGGGCTAGCCACTCCGGAGTATAATACTCCCCAGCCTTACGCCTCTCCCCACGTTCAATAAGCTCCTCATATATCTCCTTAAATATGTCCTCTTTTACATTATTATACTCGTAATTAGATAGCCTCTGAGCCAATTGGCGGATTAACTCTAGGCTATCATTGATTATCCTATTATCGAGCAGCCATGTGGAGAAGTCCTCATCTGTAAAGTTTAGTATTCCATGTGATCTGAAGTAGGATCCATTAATCACGCTTGTAATTTCCTCGTCGCTTACTGATGTATTCTCCTCTAGTATGAAGAATAGTATTAATTTTGTTATTATAGAAAGGTAGGTGTGTGTAAAAAATAATTCTTCTCCCGGATATACTCCGTATACGTTTCTGATACTATCCATCCAGGACTTATATTTTTTCATAATATTTTCATTATTTTTTACTTTCATCCAGAGAACTCGAGATTTCTCAATAAAAAATTTGTAAATACTACTATTTCTCCCGAAGTCTCTGGCCAGTGTTTCCGACGAAATTATATTATTAATATTAATCGGCATTATACCACCGTATCCTGCTAGTCCGCCCTCTAGTATCTAAGCTAAGGCTCCATAGCGGATACCGCCTTCACTACATCAACCTCGCCGCCCGATATTCTTAACCCTTTACTCTCCCTAGCGCTTTGGTAGCTCTCTGGCCGCTTCATCGTATCCCCTAGCAGGTACGCGCTTAGCATTATCCCGGCCAACACTCCTAATCTACTGCTGGAAAGACTATAAGGTACTAGCCCGGGCAGAGCCTTATTTAGAAATACCATAAAATATATTAATTATTATCTAGCTATTTAACTGTTTATATGGTGTTAGGCTGGCGTCGAGGAGCCTTATCGTTACTACCACGGGTACCCCGTTCAGGTAGTCTCCCCGAGGGAATACTACGTGGTACTCAAGGGGGACTATAGACTCCGCGATAATGATATAGTAGCCGTGCACGTAGTCCGGCTCCGTCCAGAAAGTCAAATTATATATCGTGACGTTACCCGGTATGCCGGGGTACTCGCCCTCACCCACGGGCATCACCTTATAATATGCGTGCTCGTAGGGAGCCCCTGAGCCCCTATCGAGCTCCACAGTCCTACCAACATCTGAGAGTATCCCGGAAGGGTCGCTCAGGTCTGGAGGCATGAATATCTGGGCTAGATCATGATCGCTCAGCGGGTCCAAGCGGTCCAGCAGGCTATTGGCGTCGGGGTGCCCCTTCACCACTGGCTCACACCTTCCAATCATATCTTCGGGTAGTAGTGGTAGCGCGCTGGTCCACTCTCCTGTGCTCCCCTGCTCGCTACTGTGGAATACGGCTCCTAGCGCGCCCTCCCTCCCAGCGTTAGGCGTCGCCCATGTTTCCAGGCTCGCCGGTGAGGGCGTTGAGAGGTAGTACATTGCGGTGGTAGAGTTGGATGGTACATATACATCGACTCTAATCCAGTACCCGTCTGGGAACTTGTAAGCGATAGTGTAGTGTAGCACCGCTGGAGCGCTCCTCGATACTATCTCGTTTTGCATGGTATCGCGGCATGAAGCCGTATAGCTGGTTTTCTCAAGGCTCCACGTGTAGTTATAGGCTATGGTCTCGTTTCCAATCGTGTAGTTGAACTCGATCTCTGCATAGGAGAAGTCGTAGAGGGTTCCGTTAACCAGTACTGGCGATGGTAGACCGTGGTCTCCTGCCTCGTGCGCCAGCCTTATAGTTGTGAACTCTTCGGCTATATCCCAGGCTGTTACACCATTACGCCCTCCTGTCTCCTGGTTCATGGTTGTTGTATGCGGTGTGGTGGCTGTCTCGGCTGTGCTAGATTCCTGGTTTGTAGTGGTGGGTGCTTGGGTTCCTCCGTTTTGCTTGGCGCTTGGTGCTCCCTTGTAGAGTATGGCTGTTGCTATGGCTCCTGCAATTATCAGGAGGATTATGGCCGCAGTTAGCGTTATATTACTCAAAACATTCACTCTCCCAGGATTTATACTAATTTATAGTGTTATCGTTTCTAGTATAAATTTTCATATGAAGACTAACAGATCACATGTTTATACAATATTAATTAAAATAATTTCCCCCAGCGCATCTCGCAGATATAAGACTCCCAACTGCTATAACTATAACTATGGAAGGGATAGCATTGCTTAAGCACAAGCTGAAGATCACTGTTAACATGCCAATATCATATTGCTTGAAATGCGTGTCTGACCCGGCGAGGTTTCTCAGCCATAGTAAGTATGTTGTTAGTGCTCGGAGGATTGGGGAGAACAGGTATGAGATCCTCTACAAGTGGGTAAAATGGGGAGTTACCAAGTACTTCAAGGTGGTTCTCTCAGTCGAGAAAAAAGATAATGAGATCATATACAGGAGCACCGAGGAGTCCGACTATGAGCATTACTTCATATTCCAGTTCCAGGAGACCGAGGATAAGAAGACTGTTGTTGAAGTAGAGTCGGGCATGAAGGCTGGGTTAATGGCTAACCTACTAGGGCGGAGGGACTACCGCGGCTTCATTGAGGAAATAGTTGAGAAGGGTATTGTAGCCCTCTCACGCCAGTTCGCCGAGAAGCATAGCGTGAAAGAGGGGATAGCTGGCGAGGGAGCCTCCTGTAAGGATTGCCTCTTATACGACGTGTCGAGAAGCTACTGCTTCGCCCTCCGAGTAAAGGTGGAAGACCCCGGTAACCCCCCATGTAACTACAAGTACTATTTATCGAGGAGGAAAGCGCTTGAGGCTCTAGAGGAGTAATAGCAGCCTAGTAGAGGTTTATTACGACGCGGAAACCCCTCCTCTCCAGGAGATCTAAGGTTTCCGCTATTTTCCCTAGCAGGCTTCCACCCTCTAAACCGGGATAGTACTTTTTCACAGTCTCGACTAGCTCATTATACGTTATGCTAGTCTTTCTTGTAAGCTCCTGCAATAGCCTTAGGGTCCTGGTTGTCTCGGGGCCTAACGCCTCAAGGGCCTCCTTGATTTCTTGGAGAGCTGTTTTATAGAGTCTATAAGCCTCTCCCAGAGAGATCCCCCGCTGTGCGATAAGGGATTGGATTTCTTCTAGTTCCTTAGCTACGTTTGCGAGGACTTCTAGCTTCTCGCGTGGTAGGCTCGCGCTCTGAAGGGCTATTGCTTGTATCGTAGCTAGGTCTTCCTTTGCTAGGCTTTTAGTTCTCTTCTCTAGCTCCTCGAGTGCCTGCCTCTCGGTTTCTTCCAGCTGTGCCCGTGCTTCTTGTATCCTCCCGTTTAGCTGTCTTAATCTCTTGAGCAGGTCCTTGGCCTCATTGGCCAGTTCATCGATGAAGGTTATTCTCTCGTCTATCTCCTCGGCATCCCTAGCGATCGTTATTCTCCTATATTGTTGCTCCAGGTTTATGGCCGTGTTTTTCAACCTCGTCTCGAGATCCCGCAGGGTCGCTAGGGTTTCCCTTAGGGTATCCTCTATTTTCCTCGCCTTACTCCTGTATTTTTCGAGGAACTGGTCTTCTTCTACTCCGAGCTTTACTATTTTCTCGGCTTCCGCTTCTATTGTCCCTATTTCCCTTAGTAGGCCCGGTATATCCTCCTCCAAGGCTTTTACGATGGCTTTTCTCGACGCCAGGTACTGCTCCTTCGCCCTCTTTATCTTATCGCTCCTTATTGCTATGGCCATTAGTGCGTCGCTAACATTGTCTAGTTCCCTCTCTACGGCTTCTATCGTGTCGGCGTACTCGAGGGTTTTAACAGCCTTCTCTAGGAGGCCTACTGCCTCGGCGCGTATGCTCTTTCCAATCATGTCTATTGTGTTGAGCAACTTCTCTATCCTCTTCTCAAGCCTACCCGCCTTATCTTCTAGCTCGTTCAGCCTCTCCTCGACGGTACCCGCTACCTCCCTGTAGGCCTGTAAGTGTGGACTGTAATCGGCCAGCTTCCTCCTCGACCCTCGCAGCCTTGGCTCTATCGTGTAGAGATAGCGTCTTGCCCTGAAGGATTCACGTATACTCGTGCAAATCCTACGCTCCTGCGACTCCTGGCCGTCAAAGCATTCTAAGAGGGCATCGGCTTCCGCGAAGCGCTCTTTTATTATGTTGTAGACACCAGTCTTATATTCCTCCAGTAGTTGGTTAATCGCCTGCCTTGCCTGTCCTGTTATTTTAGAGAGCTCGACCATGACGTCGCTAGGATACTCGGCTAGCCTGCTCAGGATATCATCTAGCAGCTCCCGTAGCCTCGCAGCCGCATCAATTATAGATCCGTCTATTCTATTCAACCCCACTTCTATCTCGTCGACTACTTGAGTTGACGCCCTTATCAGGCTTGAGGACATCGACTCTAAGAGGTTTATGAGGTGCTTAGCGGGGCGGGGGACCCTCCAGCTGTGTTCGCTAGCAATTGTGCGGGCTTCTTCTAGGAAGGCCCCAGCCTTAGACACTCCTGTAACCATGCACTTCTTTGCCTTACAGACTATTAGGTCTCCAAGCCTCCCCTCACCCTCTATGCCCAGCCTCTGATAGATCCTTGAAGCCCTGGCTCGCGCCTTACTAAGCTCACGCATTATATCAGATATTTTCGAAGCGTCGACCTCACTCATTAGTGGCGTTTTCCCCGCCTTGACTTGCTCCAGCTTCTGCCTCTCGTCGACTTTACAGTTAAAATCGCGGCAAACCTTTTCCCACCCGTGGAACGATATAAGGCCGAGTTGGAAGAGTACGTTGAAGCTGACGAGGAGCCTTCTCCTGGCCTCCTCTCTATTAGCTGGATCTTGGGGGAGTATGAAGTGCTCCTCCGCGATTTTTGCTAGGGTTTTCCCTTCGGCTTCCCCAGCCGATATCAGGCTGAGTAATCGCCTTGAGAGAGGGTCTCTCGGTATTACTGGCTTATAGATCCTAGATCCCGCGCTTGCGTCCCTGTATTCGAGTAGCCCGAGCCTTGCGAGGTAGCTGAGGGACCCCTCGATCAGCTTTCTCAAGTTGTCTTCGCTGTAATCCCTTAGATCAGTACTACTCAGTTCCGGCACCCTGATCTCTGGAGTATCCTTGTAGGGTAGGATTGATAGGAGTCTTTTGACGCCTTTTAAAAGCCAGTCGACTGTCGATTCACGGCCGGACCCATAGGTTAATAGGAACTTGTAGACGTCGAGGGCTGTGAACTCTTTATTCTTGATACTTTTAGGTATAAGCTTGTAGAGAATGTAGCGGGCCTCCGGGTCTAGTGCTATCAGGTAGCCGTCTTCCGCTAGGCCCTCGGCGACGCTTCTAATTACTGCTTCGAGTGAGAGTTCTTGGATCAGGTCTCGAGAGTCCTCCTCTAGGAGGCTTATGTCGACTAGGTCTTGGAAGTCTCCACTGGCTACGAGTATTCCTAGGGCCGCCGCCTTTCTCAGCACCCTGGGGGAGGCCTGGACTAGCTTGATCCTGCGGCAGGCGGCTTTCATTTTCTTACCCGGGGAGACTGTGAAGACTAGGGTGCCCCTGACCTCCTGGTTGCTACATGTGTCTCCGAGTCCCTCGCCTTCCCCCTGGACTCTAACTTCTATGGGGATACGGTAGTTTATTCCATTATAATCGAGTGTTATGTTTAAAACGCGATCTCCTGGCCACCAGCCATCCTCGGAGAGCCTGTTCTTCTCCCCTATCGCTATTATAGCGGCGAGGCCGATAGATGCGTAGTTATTAAACTCGCTCGGCTTCTCGACCTCTAGTGATAAAACCTTGTTCATAACCTCCCTGGCCTTCAACCTGTCGATAACGTAGGGAAGTAGGTGGACTCCGTGCAATATGTATACTTTTGTGAGAGAGTCGGGGGTAGGGATAAGGACTCTCTCCGAGCCGGGTATTGAGAGGAGCGCGTCCACGAACGCCTCGTAGTCTTCTCGACGAATCCTACCTACATTACCTCCAAGATAGCGCGCCCACTCGCGGAACACCTCGTAATCTAATGGGAGGACGAAGACTAGCCCCCACTCCCTATTATAGTGCTTGAAGTATTCCAGCACGGTAGAGAGGGACTGCTCGCAGTCAGCCTTACCACCGCATTCGGCGTATACCAGCTCGCTTAGAACCTCTCTAGCCCTGGCCGAACCGGCACCCCCGCCCAGCGGGGCCGCTACGGCGTCTACCAGGCTTATTCCTAGGGCCTCTAGTAAGGCCCGAGTCATTCTCTCTATCTCGCTTGGAGATACGTGCGAAGCGGTCGCGATAGCCAGTACATCCTCGTCTCTCGATACGTATTCTAGCAGTCCCTCCAGGAACTTTTCTTTAACGGGACTTACGCTTCCCTCCTCCCCTACTATGGTTATTGACTTGAGGTATTCTAGGAACCTCAGAGGAGTTATCCTGCAAAGGCATGAGGACTTTGCACTACAGTCATTAACAGCTTTTTCTAGGAGCTGGCGGAGTAAGTCCAGGGCGATCCCAGGGATCCCGCTTGTTAGGAGGTATAGGGCGTTTACTAGCCGAGCATCTCCCAGTACTTCTCTAACACTCACGCCGAGAGTAGTACTGGTGTAGATGTCTAACAGCTGGAGGAACTCCTCCTTTGGGAAGGGCCTCAGCCTTATCTTCTTGTCCGGCCTTCTCTCATAGCGGCCCTCCTGGCCTAGGAGGAGGGAGATCTTATTGTTGAGCCTCATATGCGCTTCCGGGGTTAGCATGAGTATGAGGTGCAGCTTCCCCCTCAGGGACTCGAATAGCTCGTCTCCCTGCCCGACCCTAGGGTCGACTAGGGCCTTGTAGAGCTGGAGGAACTGGTCTACAATCATGTTAACAAGCTGCTCGTCTCCGCCTCCAGGAGTAGCGATCGC
>JALVJB010000127.1 GCA_027034115.1 Acidilobaceae archaeon
AATCCCTGGCTTGTCAGTGGGCCAATATACTCCTGGGGAGCCCCCTCGGGGTTTGAGAGTACAGCTATGGCATCGGTGGCTGTAGCATAGCTTGGACCCGCTCCGGGGCCGCAGCCTAGGTGTTGGTGGGTTACCGCGATTGTTTTAGCCGAGGAGATCATTGAGACCGCTTCTACCATCGCGTGCGGTGTTAGTCTAGCTTCAGTGATATATGCGATGTTTATCGTCCCTTGCCCGCTGCCTTCGACGCGGTGGGCGCAGGCTATTGGTGTTAGGCCCACTGAGGCGATGAGGGCCTGTTGAGGGTCCCCCCACTCGGCCGCGTATACTCTATCGGGCAGGCTGGCGCCTGTCATGAAAACTATGGACTCCTCGGGGTCTAGTCCGTGGCTCATAGCCACTCTCTCCGCATAGGAGCGGGGATCGCATTCTACCGGGCAGGAGGAGACATGATGGAATACGATCCGCGATATACCCCGCCTGTAGCCGCCATCAACTGTTGAGGATAGAGCAGTATACTCTTCCCGGAACTCTAATACTACGTCTCCCCTCTCCAGCCTTACAGTATAGAGTTCGTGTTTACCTTCGCGAATCACTCTTCAACTCCTCTAGGAGTAACTGGTAGTCCCGGACTATTGCCTTATGGATCTCCTCGTCGCCAAGGCCCCTGAGGAGGCTTGCAGCGACTCCTGCGCCTCCAATAGCGACTCCCTCCTTCACGAAGCCTTTCTCATAAGCTTCAAGCCCCTCGTAGCCTAGCCCCCTGAAGTTATAGTCGTAGTACACGACCGGGACCCTCGGCTCTATCTTTTTAACGAGGCCTACGAGGTCGCTCGTGGGATCCTCGACTAGCCACCTGGTTGTAGCAATAGCAATCCTGCCAACCGCGTCGTCGAGACCCCTAAACGCCTTGATTAGGGCTAGGACAGCCGCCATCTGAGTCCCCCCAGCGAGGAATACGGGCTCCGACTCGTCCAGAATCCCAGCGGCCAGCCCGGCGACCGACACGTGGACTGGGTCTCCTAGGCAAGCCACGACTCTAAAGGGGTCCTCACACCCGCCATACTCCTTTCTGCAAGCCTCTAGCCCCTTCGAGACTAGGCTCCACTTGAGGTCGTGCGGATTATCTGGGCCAGCACTGGAAACTTTCCCGCGTGCCTCGTAGCCTAAGCCCTCCAGTATTCCTAATGCGAGAGTGGTGCCTCCCGGAATGCTCTCTCCCAGGAAGTGTATTGTGCCTGGAGACGCTATGCTCCTGCCTAGCATGTAAGCCTCCTCGTAAAGGCTCTTAGCCCTATCTAATGGCAGACCCTTGCATTCATGTATCATTCCGCCAACAGTCCTGCTCGGGAGGCTTACATGGGGTACTCTGGGGGTTAGGTGTGAGCCCGCGTCCACGACTAACGCCGGGATCCTGGCCTTTTTAAGAACTGCTCGAGTGACGACAGCGGGCGTGGGTATACCAGTTGGAGTTACAGGGATTATCCTCTCACTGATGACTAGGCCAGCTATGAGGTATTCCGCGTCGAGCCCTGGTGTTAGGAGGGTTAGCTCGGGGGTTGCTCCTGCGATGCTTACGCCCGGTATAGTGCTTACCCGGCTAGAACCTATTGTCACAATTATCGAGGGGTCCCTCCCCCTTATCTCCTCTAGGAGTACCTTATAGCTCTCTGCTCCCGTTGCCACGTGGACGCCCAGCCCTGGCCACCGTATCCAGGAGGGGGCACTAGTCATATTACTATCTATTCGTCCTAGCACCCTAATTTTGAGTGTGAGGAGTTAATTGGATAGTAAGTGGTTGATTATTCGGGGGAACGATATTATGCCAGGATTATGTCCTGGATGGTAGCGGGCTACTAGAAAAACTCGTTGTTACCTCTCTATCGCCTTTTAGGGTGTGTTTGAGGATTAGGCCTCCTTGGCGAGGCAGATCTCTATGCTACTGACCCTCCTGGTCCTCTGCTGGCCGGTGTTGGGGTCGGTTACGGTTATTTCGTGGCTGCCGATCTCGCAGGCTTCGATCTTTACTCCCTTAGCGAACCTGTTCCTTACTATCTCTACCGCGTCGACTGCCTTGTTGATGTTGCGGCCCCTGGCCTTTACGACTACCTTGTCTACGCCCTGCTCCATGAGGGTCGTTAGGATAGCGAGTACGTAGTTCATTACGGGCTTCTTCCCGATCCTGACCTCGGGTGCTCCCTCACATGCCATACTGCTTCACCTCTTCGCCTTCTCAGCCCTTGTCTCGTTGGGCGATTACAATAGCAAAACCGGGCCGATATAAAAACATTAGCTACAAGGGTACTCGCCCTCCCGGGACGCCTCTGTGGACAGGCCGGTAGTTGCCGTGGAGCATATGGAGGATAACCCTACTAGGTGGCTGGTAGAGGAGTACGTTGAAGCGGCGCGAGAGGCCGCTGCGGCGGGCCTCCGATTGGTAGTGACGGGTGTGAGGGACCCCAGCCTCCAAGCAATACTGGATAGGAGAGGGGTGGAATGGGAGTGGAGGCACTCCTGGGAGCTGTATGACGTGCCTGGCACAATAGTGCTCGACATGTGGGCCTCCAGGGACCTCGAGGTGTGGGAGGCGCAGCAGGCTAGGGCGTTCGTAGTCGGAGGCATTATGGGGGATTATCCTCCACGGGGAAGGGGTAGGCTCCTCTCCTGGATGTTTGACTGGGCCTCTACTCGCAGGCTAGGCGGGGCGCAGCTCAGCATCCATACTAGTGTATGGGCTCTTGCAATGATTAGGCGGGGCGTGCCGGTCAACCGCCTCCCTCTATGCCCGGAGGGTGCCTCCTTTGAAGCGGATCTGGGCTTTTACAGGGTGGAGGTAACCCTACCTTTCGCTTACCCCTGCGGGGAAGACGGGTCGCCGAGGATCCCGCCAAGGATACGTAACCTATTGGCTCGGGGAGTTGTGTGGGACGAGGAGGTATGGTCCTTCTAGGCCTCGATTATCCCCTCAGCCCCCTTCTTCGGGCTAGTTATCTCTGCGGCCTCCGCTTCGAGCTCGGCCCTGAGGTCATCGTTTATGTAAGGCGCTATCAATAGTACCTTGTTCTCCTGGTACTCGTCCTCAGTTATTATAGTGCTGTCGAAGCTCACGAGGATTACTGGGAGCATTGCCGACGCCTTATCCTTCCCCCTGCTGAGCGGTATGCCTGCGTCTCTTAGTGCATCGTATAAGGCTGGGTCTATTGGTAGCCTGATCTCGATTTCCCTAACGTCACGGGCTACCACGAAGTCGCTTTTCCGCGGCTCCCACTCGTCTATGACGCGTTTGACCTCCTCTTTCGTGACCTCGTAGAGGTCGCCCTCAACAATGTCCGATTCAACTACCTTGCCGTACTCGGCCCTTATCACCAGCACCTTCAAGGCCCGGGCACCCCTCACTACTCTCCTTGCAGGCCATCAGTGCACTGAGGTAAAAACCCTTGACTACTATATGGAGGGAG
>JALVJB010000128.1 GCA_027034115.1 Acidilobaceae archaeon
TAGTCATGGTATGTGACGTCTTTCTCTCGTTCGAATCTCATATCGTATGCTTGGCCTCTGGATACTCGGACCGCGGCTTCTGAGAGGACTTCTAGGGCTCGGCTAGCGCCTTCTAGGGAGAGTCCTTTTCCCAGCGATTGCGTTATCGCTTTGAATGATAGGGCGAAGAGTAGGTCTCCGGCTAGTATTGCCGTGTCTTCACCGTAGACAACGTGTACTGCTGGGATGCCTCTCCTCACAGTGTCTTTATCCATTATGTCGTCGTGAATGAGCGTGAAGTTATGGAATAGTTCTACTCCAGCTGCCAGAGGCAGCGCTATCTGCTCCGCCTCTAATCCCCCGAGCATTCTAGCCGTTGATAGGACAATGACCGGTCTAACCCGTTTGCCTCCAGCCCGTAGTATGTGTAGTGACGCCTTGTAGAGGTACTCGGGGTCTCCGTGGAGTAGTTCCTTGTACATGTAGGAGTCTACTAGTGGGGGATACTTTACTAGCATCTTGCTTAGGTTTGGGTATTTCTCCATCGCTGGACCCTCAACGGTTCAAGCCGTGTCCTCCGGAGGTATTCATGCGTATTAATTCCTCTAACACTGATCTCTTCCAACAGTCTGCCATGGATTACTAGGGGCGCCCTCCATAGATCTGTTACCCTCCTCCCCCCGGTTAGGTAGAGTATCGTCTTGAGCTGATAGAGTACTGATTCGAGGTACTCCCTAGCCTTTTCTAGGCCTCCTAGGAGGAGGCTTCTAAGGACGGGTAAAGCTACTCCCGCTATGTCTGCTCCCAGGGCTATTGCTCTAGCTGCATCGAAGCCGTCTCTTATACCCCCACTACCTATGATGTAGCTGTGGGGGGCGGCGTTTCTCGCTTCTATTACTGCTATGGCGGTGGGGTTCCCCCAGTAGTCTGCCAGCCTACCGGCTGGCAGGGGTTTTTGCCCCCGCATTGCTGCTCTAACTACTTCGACTTTCACCCAGTTAGTTCCCCCCAACCCTGATACGTCGAAGCACTTGAAGCCTAGCCCG
The DNA here is from genome assembly GCA_027034115.1 of Acidilobaceae archaeon. Classification (GTDB taxonomy): domain Archaea; phylum Thermoproteota; class Thermoprotei_A; order Sulfolobales; family Acidilobaceae; genus Thermodiscus. The sequence continues at coordinate 1,026 of JALVJB010000128.1, forward strand.
TAGAGTTCCCTGACGAGTTCTCCGGAGAGGCCGTTACCCGTTTCTTTAATAATTACCGGTATATCTATTGAGTCAATAATTTCTGCTAGCCTGCTTATTATTCCAGCATAGTATGGCTCACCCTCGATCTGATACGCTTCCTGAGCGGGATTAAGGTGTATTGCTATCGCGTCGGCATCTATCATTTCAATGGCTTTCTTTATTTCGCGTAGCGTGTAGCCCCCGGCTAGCTGGGGGGCTCCTATATTAGCTACTAGGAAAACGTCTGGAGCCGCTCTCCTAGCGATTGAAAACGTCTCAGCAAGACGGGGGTCCTCTATTCCTGCTCTCTGGCTTCCAACACCCAGTGCTATTCCATACTCATGCGCGAGGACTGCGAGGTTCCTGTTTATCTCAGCAGTGTCGGGATGGCCTCCAGTCATCCCCGTTATCATTAGGGGTGCTTTGAGAGTTTTACCGCAGAAGTCTTTCTCGAGGGATACTTCGTCTAGGTTTACCTCTGGGAGCGAGTTATGTATAATCCTGACATCGTCCAGTAGTGTTTCCTCATCGGACTCGACTCGCCTTTCTAGAACAGCTTTTATATGGTCTAGCTTCCTCGATTCCGTTAGACCCTTACTCTCCACTAGCTGTTCCCCGGCTCTGTTAGAGCTGGTAGAGGGCTACTTTGTTATTACTGTTCCCGCTTTTCCCCCGCTAAGTATTTCCTTTAGGCCTTCAATGCCTACTACTCTTACTTCAACGTCGTGATCCACAACGAATTCCAGAGCTGACTCTAGCTTCTTCGCTATCCCGCCTGTTACATCGACACTCTCCTTTTTCGCTATTCCTACTTCCCCCAGGGTCTGCGGGGTAACCCTCTCCATAACTTTACCCGTTTTATCTAAGACCCCTGGCTGATCCATTACAAATATGACTCTCCTAGAACCGGTCGTCGAGGCCAGCCAAAGTGTTAGGTCGTCGCCACTGATTATTTTATAGCCCTTGTCGGTCACTATTATATCGCCGTAGGTCATGGGTACTAGGCCGTTTGAGAGATCCTCAATTATAACGTCGAAGCAACAGTCATTCTCGCTCTTACAGAGAGTATGGGCCGGGTGTATCGATACTGGGAGCCCGTGCTCTATGAGGCTTGAGGCTATTATCACGCTTAGCTCGAGCATACGCTTCTGCACCTGGGCGACATCCACTGTGTCTAGTACTCCTTTCCTCTTCCTGGCTTCTTCTACTGCGTAGTGACCATAGCTTCCCCCGCCGTGTACTAGGATTAGTTGCCCGTTACTCCGATAGTAACTTGAGAGGATGTCTGCAAGCTTATCTATTGCCTCCTTGTTGGGAGTATAGGGCTCGTCTTTCCTCGTGACTATACTACCTCCGAGCTTGACGACTATTGGATGGGTTATGCCCTTCCCCGTTAGCATGAGATTATCACCAACATGACTCCTCCAGATAACCGGGCAGGCCTGGGGCTACTACGCATCTCTCACCACTTGGACTGGCTCCGAAGCCAATATAGATTATCCCGTTCTGGACTCGGGCTAAGTCCGAGATAAGAGGGGTTAACCCCTGCTCCCGGAGCTTAACAGCTCCCTCCAGTACTAGGAGGCCCGTTAGCTTCACGAGAGCATTGTAGACCTCGCCACCCGTCTTGTCCCTGCTGACTAGACGGCCTGCTTCAACCTCAATCACATTGCTAACCTTGGGTGATGGATGGCTTGTTGACGACTCTATTACTGCAAATTCCTCGTCGTTCCGATACACCGCGGGTTTACCTGTGGCTAGAGAGTAGCGGAGAGCGTCTACCACGTGATGCCAGCCTTTAGGCGGGTCGAAGGGGTCGGCATATCTCGAGAGCTCGACTATCTCCCAGGGCTCAAGCTTCTCCCCATTGTAGCGTGCAACAGAATATGAGAGTGCCGAGGTTATCGCTGCATAGAGCCCTGCGGGGCTAGTGTTCTCCGGCGCTTCATAGTGCGCGTCGATGCAGAGGCCTGGAGCCGCTTCTGAGAGCCTTTGATAGAAGGCGTTGATGAGGTGCTCGAGCCCCCCGCTTCCCTCAACATTGAGCCTGGCTCGCCCACACTCCCTGACGGCCATGTCTATACTTACCTCTTCGAAGGGTATTGCTAGGAAGGGGTTCTCCGTTTCAGGTAACGGTGCCCCTAGGATTACTCGTGGTAGTTTCACCCGGAGCTTGTACTCCTTCTCCAAGGCTCCACTACACCTAACTATACGGGGAATTTAATTGACGCATACCCAACTACCCAAGTTTTATCGCCAGTTACATCTCCGCTGGTTGCGTGTTTGAGCAGGATGGGCTTTGGAGCGCCAGTGCTCTTAGCATAGTTTATTAAGGCTGCTGCGGGGGCTGGACCGCACATTGTTATATTGTATTCTTCTAAGGCCTTGTATAGTCCTTCGTCATCTAGGTCTAGTATTCTATCAATAGCAATCATGTCTTTCTTTACTGTTATATCGTGGGGCTCGTAGTGGTTGAAGTCTGTGCTCGCGATGAATAATAGGTCGACTCCGTGTTCGCTGCGTATCCGCGCCAGAGCCTTTCCAAGGTCTCTCGCAACGTCTAGTGTTTGAACGTAGATTACTATGGGAACTATTGGGACTTCTCCAAGCACGTATTGTATGAAGGGCACCTGCACTTCCACGCTATGCTCGTAGAGATGGGCTTCATTATCGAAGGAGAAGTACTCAGTGTATTCCACTATTAAACGGGCTACTTCATTATCCACAGGGACTAGGCCTAAGGGGGTCTCCCAGGCGTCCCCCCGGAATACCGATGCTCCGAGGCCCATGCCAGTATGGTTAGGCCCCGCTATCACTACAACGTCGGGTTTCTCCCTAAGGGCTAAATCATAGTATGCGTGAGCCGCTACGGGGCCACTGTATATATAGCCGGCGTGAGGTACCACGTAGCCTATTGTGCCTGGGATCCTTCCGCCTATAGTCTCCCTTGGAGGAAGCCTCCCGGGACCCACAGGGTGGAGGAAGGAATCCTCAATGGCTTTGATGAGGTCCTCTCTCTTGGCCGGATAGAATGTGCCAGCGTGCGCAGGCCTCCGTATAATTCTCGCAGTCAAGGCTCTACCCTTGTATAATAAGATGTCGGGGGGAAGAAAATTGTCTCTGTGCCGGCCTAATGGTTATCTCCTTAGCCGGCTAGCCATGAATGCCTCGTAGGGTACATCTAGGTCCTCGTTGGGGCCTAGTACGCCCCTGTTCCGCAGTATTTCCCTCGTGAGTATCCAGTAGAGGAGTGCTAGGCTCTTTCTACCCTTGTTGTTAGCGGGAATTATGAGATCTAAATCCTCTATCTTGTTATCGGTGTCTGCAAAGGCTACGACAGGCACTCCTATTTTCGACGCTTCTATGACAGCTTGCTTATCGGTTCTAGGATCAGTTACGAGGACTACGTCAGGCTCCATGTAGTATTCCAAGTGGGGATTTGTGAATATTCCAGGGATCACCCTGCCAGTTATGGCTTTGCAACCCACGCGCTCGCACATCATTCTAGCGGGCTTTTGCCCGTATAGCCTAACCGAGACGACGGCGATCTTCTCCGGGTCGAATTTCGCAAGGAAGCGTCCCGCTATTCTTAACCTTTCATCTATCTTTGCTACATCTAGCAGGTAGAAGCCGTCGGGGAGTATCTTGTATGTGAATCTCTTCATATACTTGGTGCATATCTGGGTTCCGAATATGACCCCAGCCTTCCTGTAAAGCTCGGCTGGGACTAGTAGCTCCGCCTGGCCCTGGCCCTGCGCGCTCATTTCTCAACACCCACACTCCTAACGGGGACCGTGTACATGCGTAAACGTATTTCCTTTGTTTTCGGCGCGTCGAAGGCTGCAACCCTCTCTATATAAGTGATAGCTGTATAGAGGGTTCTCCTGCAACAATATCTTTTCACTCCCAAGTCGTCTAGGACTTTCTCAGGATCCTCCCCGCTCTCAACCCTTCTCTTGAACTCGGGCCATAAGTGGCCTAGTGGGGCTCCGCATGTAAAGCATCGTACGGGGGGTAACACGGCTCTTCACCTATAGGACTTCTGCCACCTCCTCCTGGCACTGTACCTCATGTACTTTTCCGGCTCCGTTCTCCTCGGATCACCGGCTAGCATTGTTCTATCATACTCCTCGAATATCTGTTTCAGGGCTTCATGTAGCCTGTTGGCTTTCTCGCACTCTTCGCCCGAGCCTCGCTCACATCGGAAGTATTCGAGTAGCCCTCTCGCTATCGCCATCCTGACTGCGTCGGCCTGGCCCATAAACCCGCCTCCTTCAACCTTAACTCTAATATCAATTAGACTCCTTATCTTTTTACCAGCGAGCAGGAGGGGCTCCAGCATCTTAGCCCTAGCTAGCTCTGGGGTGACTAGCTCTATCGGAATCCCATTAATCCACACCCTGCCCTTGCCGGGCGAGATAACCGCTCTTGCTATAGCCCTCTTCCTTTTGCCTGTTGCGACAACTATCTTAGCCTTCACTGCCTACCACCTTTCCAGCCTAGTTCTCTGGAGACCCTTTCCAACTCTACATACCATCTTCCCAGCCTGGAAGCGTCGGCCTCCTTAAACCTCACTAATTCCTTTCCCTTAAACTCTTCGGGCACCCCGATGTAGGCTTTCAACCTTTTGAGAGCCTCTCTACCCCTCTTATTATTCTTCGGAAGCATTCCTTTTACAGAGGACTTGAAGATGTTAATGGGACTACGCGGCCTCTTAGGCCTCCACTTGTGAGCGTGGTGGCTCCTTACTGTTAGAACGGTGCTCTTGTAGGATTTTACTACCTCACTAGGCTTTCCGCTAATGACTATCTTCTCAACGTTAACGACTGTTACCCTGTACCCTTCTAAGAGTTTCTTAGCCACTATGCTAGCGAGCCTCCCTAGTATCTGGCCTGAACCGTCGACAACGATTTCCCTTACAACTTCTTCCTTCTCCATGATTTACACCTCCATGTCAGATGATAATCCGGGTATTCGAGCCTTCGGGGTTGATTTTCACTGCCTCGGATAGGGTTATCGCTTTTGACCCGCTCTTCCTTATCTTGTCTAGTGCTTCTTTCGAGAACGAGAAGGCCGCTATTGTTACTTTCTTCTCGAGTATACCTCCGCCCAGGACCTTTCCGGGGACCAGGACCATTTCTCCTTCTTTCGCGTAACGATTTATCTTAGATAGGTTGACGGTCACCCTGGACCTAGTCGGCCTCCTCAGCGTCTCTGCGATGTAGAGCCACACTTTTGCATTGTTCTTTTTACCCGCTTTTTCCAACTCGTCTGCTAGCTTCCTCAATAGCAGGTTTGTTGGCCCTGTCCTCTTCATTTCTCCTCCACCTCTAGCTCCTTCAGAGCTTCTATTAGCTCTTTCGCCCGTGCCTCTAGGATTCGAGCGGATTCTAAAACTATTCGCTCTGGGGGGAGGCTTCCCGTTGACTCGATATATAGTACTTGCTTGTCTTGGTTATACGCTAATTCAAGGGCCTCCTTGCATTCAGTCTCTAAGCAGTACAATAAACCACTAGTGTTTATATGGTGTGTTATCTCTATTTCCCCCTTTTCTCCTTTCTCCAGTTTCTCACGGATCTCTGGATAAGCTTCAAGGCACTTCAGGCACTCCTCGCTTGCTTTACTTCCATCATATCGAACAATTGGCACGTACTGCATTACTGCCACGGTGGCCGGGCTCCACTTAGCGTGCTCTCTCCCCCTACCCAGCCTGGCATAGGCAACTGCGTGAACCCGCTGGCCCGGTATCAGGTAGAGGAGAGGGGTCTCCGGGTACACTACTCTCGTGACCTTCTCATCCACGCTGAGTTCTCCGGCGTTGACGTATCTACCTTCAGGGGCATTCTCGTCAATTCCAACATCTAGTATTATTTTTGTATAACAGGACTCGTCTTCCTCATCAGCGTTTTTACATTCTTCCGGGCTCCTCATCTTTTCTAAAGCATAGGTGCTGTCTAGGACTACTAGGCCTAGGCGGTGGGCGAGTATTTCATCGAATACACTGCTCGAGTTGTCGTAGACGTATATGTAGTCGATTGCAAGGGTGGGGACGTCGGACAATATTAGCCTACGTATGGCATTCGTGAAGACATAGGGGTATCCCTCGACTACGAGTTCTATAAAGGAATAGTCCTTTCGGTTAACTCTCACGCGCTTATCTCGACTACCCAATACTTACCCCCGCCGAGGACACCCTGTGGTAAAATAGAGGATAAAGGCTAGACTCTCCTACCTCTCCTGCCACCTGGCCTTCTAGTCGTGTCATGAGGTATGGGCGTTACATCCTCGATTCTACCGATTATGAAGCCCGCCCTGGCTAGAGCCCTTATTGCGGCTTGAGCCCCGGGTCCAGGCGTCTTCGGGCCATGGCCGCCTGGAGCTCTTACCTTTATGTGGATTGCGACGATCCCCCTCGCCATAGCTTGCTGAGCGGCTCTGCTGGCCGCGATCATTGCAGCGTATGGTGAGGGCTTTTCCCTATCAGCTTTGACTACCATACCGCCGGATACACGGGCGACCGTTTCGGCCCCTGTAAGGTCGGTTATGTGTACTATTGTATTGTTGAAGCTACTGTAAATATGGGCGACACCCCATTTTAACTCTCTCGAGGCGAATGCCATCAATCATCCACCTCCTTCCTACTGGGACTCGGCTTCTGCCCGTTTAAATGGGCTCCCAGGCGAGTAATCGATGAGGGCCTCCTCGTCTCTGCGCACTAGGTAGCCGGGGGAGGTCACTCTTCTACCTCCAATGGCTATGTGACCGTGAACTATGAGCTGCCTAGCCTGATAGATGCTCTTAGCGAGACCCTTCTTGTATACTATTGTCTGAAGCCTACGCTCTAGGACATCGGCCGCGGTTAGACCGAGCACATCGTCTAGGGTGGCGTCCCTCTCTACTAGCCCCATTTCATATAGCCTCTCAAGGATCGCCTCCATCTGAGCCCTCCTCTCCTCCTCGGGGAGAGAGAGGAGCTGTCTCGCCCTATGCCTAAGCTTCCTGGCTAGTGTGGCGGCTATCCATAACTCCTTCTTGTTTTTCAACCCATACTTTCCGACAAGTTCTATCTCTTGGAGGAGCCTGTCTTTAATCCAGGGATGTTTGGGGCCTATCCACTTCTTCCTAGGCTTTCTAGGATCTCCCATCTGCTACGTCACCTCTTCTTTCTTACACCAACAGTCATGCCTAGCCTGCCCGTAGTAGCGGTTCTCTGCCCTCTGACCTTTAAGCCAAGCTTATGCCTAACACCTCTCCACGAGCCTATCCTTATCTCACGCTCGATATCACGCCTTGCATGGAAAATTAGGTCTGCACCGATGAGATGCTTGTCTACGCCTGTCTCGTAATCCTTCCTCCTATTATATAGCCATGATGGTAGGCCAAGGCGTGTCAGGTCCCTGACAGCGTCCTCTATTTTCCTAATCTCCTCGTCGTTAAGGAAGCCTATGCGCATGTCTGGATCGAGCCCTAAGATCCTAGCTATAGCGAGAGCCGTGGTATACCCTATACCCTTTATCTCCGCCAACCCGTAGGGCAGCTTCAATTTCCCGTCTATATCGGTGCCCGCGATCCTAACTATGTACTTGAATTGCCTACCCTCCATCGCCATATCCTACTCCACCCTTATCGCTACCTAAAGCTCCCGCCAAGTAACCCTTGCCAGCGGGGTATAAAATCTATGGTGAGATAGATGGGAGCCGGGTTTAGGAGGGTATTGGGTTAGACGCCCGCCTTAGCCCTTAGCTCCTTTACCTTATCAATTATTTCTTTTACTAGGGCTTCAGCCTCGCCCGGATCGATTATGGCAGCTGAGGCTGCCTGTACCTCTATTCCAGCCGCTTCTCCGAGTTTCTTCTTGCTCGGGACGTAGACGTATGGTATTTTCTTCTCGTCGCATAGCAGTGGTAGGTGCGCGACAATCTCAGGCGGGTCCACGTCCTCGGCTATTATCACTAGTTTAGCGATTCCTCTTTCGCACGCCTTGGTCGTCTCGTTGGTTCCCTTCTTTATCTTACCAGTCTGCCTAGCCTTCTCGACAGCCTCGTACACTTTCTCGGCTAAGTCCTCTGGGACCTCGAACCTCACATAGAACGGCTTACTCATACTTCATCCTCCTCCCCTTATCCTGGGTCGTCTCGCTTTTGGTGGTGAGGCGATGTAGGGTATTTAAGCTAAGCGAAGTAACCATGAGAGTTAGAGGCGGGGGATAGCAATGGCTTGCCTCGATAATGTTGGACCTGGCAGTGAAGCTCCGGATGTAGTTAATGCTCTAATAGAGATACCAATGAACAGCTCTGTAAAATATGAGTTCGACAAGGAGGCCTGCCTGATAAGAGTTGACAGGTTCCTATACACTAGTATGACCTATCCCTTCAATTACGGGTTCGTACCAGGAACTCTAGAAGAGGACGGCGACCCGATCGACATACTGGTTCTGAGTAGGGAGCCCCTGCATCCGGGAGTACTTATCGAAGTAGTTCCTATTGCCGTACTGGTTACTGAGGACGAGAAGGGGCTGGATAATAAGATAGTGGCTGTTCCAAAGGGTAAGATCGACCCGTACTTTGAATCGTATCATGACGTCGAGGATATCCCCGCAATTATTAAGAACAAGATTAAACACTTCTTCGAACATTACAAAGAGCTAGAGCCCGGGAAGTGGGTTAAGGTTAAGGAGTGGCGGCACGCGGAGGACGCGAAGGCTATTATTAAGAGTGCTATAGAGAGGTTTAATTCTAAGCAATAAGAGGGATCAAAGATTAAAAATAAAATATTTCTAATTTTATCCTTAAT
>JALVJB010000129.1 GCA_027034115.1 Acidilobaceae archaeon
GGTGATAGGGGTGATCGTATGCCTATGTTTTCCAAGTTCAGAGGCCCTGGATAGTCCATATCGGCTAAATATTTCTTATTATTTATTTTTATTATTATAGGCATAAATTGTTTGATAGGTATCGCTGTTATAGTGCTATTACCATTAATCTCTCGAATAACTTTAGTTCCTTCAGTACGATTAATCGTCGTAACTGTTAGTCCCGTTAACCAGGGTAGATTGAACCCGGCATCCCATATTAGGCTTGCTTCAAATTCCTTATCATTATAAAATATATAATGACTGCTATGATAAATATTATATGTTTTCACAATGCGTCCCATTCTAAGCGCTATTTGGGGCGTGTTGGTCCCCCAATCCTTAGGTGGGATTTTGTTTAGTATGCCGGCTAAAATATCGTTTGATGTTATGTTCCAGTAGCTTCTACCTTCTATTTCAAGAGTGCTCCCTTTGACTTCGTAGAAAGTCCTGGTGCTTCCATAGAATTCTGTTTCATATGTTATATTTAATGTTATTTTAATATATATATTAGCTTTATTTATTTTATTTGTTATTATTGATAGTAATATCGGCCCGTTAGTGTAGAAAGTTCCCTTAGCTATTCCAAACTCTTTTAAATACGTATTACTACTATATATTATAGTTGTTGTTAGCCTGGTGTTTGAAATAGAGTACTGTGATAGAACTAGTGGTATTACAGAGTTATTGATTGTTCCACTCGTCTTCATCCCGGGGTCTACTCCTCCTCCAGCCAGGTAGCCTAGTTGGACGCTAGCTCTCGCCGTCCCCGAGTATACCGTCCCGGGCTTTTTCCCCATAATTACAGCATATATGAATGCTTTATCTCTAGTTTCATTCAATACTATTGATATGTTATAGTTTTTACTCGTATATGCTCTTATTCTGGCCTCGCACCTCCCCTTCACTTGAATGGACTGGTTTCCAGCTGAGAGGCGTACGTTGCATATTCTGTTTCCATCGTAGGGATATGCTATATTCCCTTTAAGGGTGGCTGTTATTGAGAGCCCTACGAGGTGACTGGTATTATATGTAATTCGAGGAATGCTGAGGGGGGCTAGTTCTTCCTTAGATAGGAGGTCAACAATGTTCATATTATGGTTTTTTAGTAATTTACAATTGAATATCCTTGGGTCTCCGTTGTGTACGATAGCACTAAGATTAGCTCGGGGGTCCCTTAGAGCATTGTATACGAATAATGCTCCGGTCTCTCGTTCCACAGCTATTTCAATGTTACCACAATTATAATCCTCCATAATAGTCCCGTTAAAGTAGGTATTATTTACTGTTTTTTCTAAGAAATATATTTTAGATCCATTTATTAGATATATTTTTATCTTTTCCCCTTTTGCGAGGGGTGAAACAAAAAGCCTCAGGCTACTTCCCTGCACATAGGGCAAAATCACTAGTTCCTGGCTTTGCTCTTCAAATTTCCTTATCTTAGATTCTATTAGGTTTGCGCTTTTCTTTCCAGCATGCGTTATAGTGTATGCAAGTATTATAGATGATGATGTTATAATTGTTATTATTATAAAGGCTCCTACTATTTCCCCTATTCCTCGACGATATCCTCGCATGTGGCTCCCTAACTATCTACTCGATAACTAATAAATAGGGAGGGGGTGTAGTGGGAGTGTTTAACCGCTAATGACAGTATTAAACAAGGTTTTACTACGCCGTACCATATTTGTCCCTTAGCTTTACCCGAAATACGGAGGGTACGGAGTTGAGTTATAGCTTAGCTGAGCCAAGTATTATCGATAAAGTCATGAAGGGAGAAATAAAATTAAATTATAAAAATGTTAAAATTAAGGAAGAAGAGAGCTGGATGCTGGCTGGCGAAATCGTGAAGGCATTGGAGAAGTATGGTGTTGAGGTGATAGACGGAGATTATCCGATAATTGTAGTTTATTTAAATAAATTTTTAATTATAATAGTTCCCTTAGGAAAAAAACTCTCAGTTACCGGGGAACTGAGTTTAGAAATATTTGAAAAAATATCAAATATTATTGAAAAACTAAAAGATAATAATAAAAAAATAGTTATAATTTATTTTAGTCCTGGAGGCAAGCTCTTATTATCAGCCTACCTCTTCCTCGGCTATCTGATAGAGAAGCACGATGTAGGGATACTATTTGTTAACGGTGGTGTCGACGAAGTTCTAGAGGTCATTGAAAAACTCGGGATAAAGGGTTCCTTTGCGCCGGAAGAGGAAGACTATGTTGACTTAAAGGCCATAAGCTAGTTGTTTTTGGAGAGCTTCTCGAGTAAGATCTTCTTTTCTATGCTTGCCACCATTCTTCTCGTCCTGACTACGGCGTCGGGATTAACGCTTATAGAGTCAATGCCTTTCCGTACTAGGTACTCGACTAGCTCCGGATAGACGCTGGGAGCCTGGCCGCAGATGCTTGCTGTCACGCCGTTTCTATGGGCTGCATCTATTATCATGCCGATGGCTTTGAGCACTGCTGGATCCCTCTCGTCGAAGTAGCCGAGCCTAGCTAGTAGTGCGCTGTCCCTGTCTGCTCCCAGTATTAATTGCGTGAGGTCGTTGCTTCCTATGCTGAAGCCATCAACCATTTTTGCGAACTCATCGGCGAGGAGTACCGTGCTGGGGACTTCAACCATTATCCATACTTTGAAGTCCCTTGATCTTTTGAGGCCCTCGTCTTTCAATATCTCGAGGGCTCTCTCTAGTTCCCACGTGGTCCTTACGAAGGGGAACATTACCCAGACGTTCTTAAGACCCCATTCTTCTCTTACTTTTTTAATTGCTCTTACTTCGAGGCGGAAGGCCGGCTCGTACTTCTCGGTAATGTATCGGGATACTCCCCTCCATCCTATCATCGGGTTTCTCTCCTCGATATCCTCATATTTCTCGCCGCCGATCAGCCTGCGGTACTCGTTTGACTTGAAGTCGCTGAACCTGACCACAACTGGGCGGGGGTATATGGCTGAGGCTACTTTGGCAATACCTTCAGCTAGCTTGTCTACGAAGTATACTCCCCGGCCTTCGTCTATTAGGTAGAGTGGATGGTATCTTATCCAGCTCGATATGATAAACTCTATTCTCATTAAGCCTATTCCATCGAAGGGAAGATCCTTGTATCTATCGATCTCACCGGGGTTTCCAAGGTTCATGTATATCTTCGTGGCGGTGACTGGATAGAGGTTTACTAGTATCTCCGCTGGTATGCCAGCTACGGCTTTTTCCTCCTTTTTCTCTTCCTCTTCTACTAGTTTACCACTATATACGACGCCCCTGCTTCCGTCAACAGTCACTACCATACCGTCTCGAAGGACTTGGGTGGCATTACCAGTACCAACTACAGCTGGTATGCCTAGCTCCCTTGCGACTATTGCGGCGTGTGCTGTCATGCCTCCTTCGTCTGTAACTAT
>JALVJB010000130.1 GCA_027034115.1 Acidilobaceae archaeon
TGAGATAGTAGTTCCTACTCATCTCACCGATAATTATCGAGACGGCTAGCGGGACCTTGCCCGCTGCTCCGAAGAAGGCTGCCATGCCTATGTAGGCGTAGACGTTTCCTGGGAGGCTCGCGTGGCTCCCAAGCATTAGGTAGTAGGCCCAGCCGAGTAGTGCTCCGGAGAGGAGTGACGGGGCGAATACTCCTCCGCTCACGCCGGAGCCTACCATGAAGCTGGTTGCGAGGAACTTGGCGATAGCCGCTATTATCAGGAGGAGTATTAGAGTCGTAGTGTCACCTGCATTAATGTACTTGAATATCTCACCGTTGAGGCTGGCAGAAATCATCTTCCTAGCTGAGCCCGCGGCTACTGGGAGGGCCACGATTATCAATGCACCTATCAGGCCGCCTAGGATCGCCTTGAATTCCATCGGCAGGCCTAGCCTCCTAGTGAGCCTGCGGAAGTACTCGTTTACCCCGTTAATGGATATTATGAAGAAGTAGACGAAGGGGGCGACGAACACTCCTAGGCCTAGGAGTGTGAGGAGTCCGTTTGCACTGTATATCTGGCTGGCTGGAACTGTTATGCGGGGGAGCGGCTCGATGAACTTGAAGTATGGCGCTGTGACCGCGTAGGCGACTAGCGAGGATATGAAGGCTGGCATGAACGCCTGGGCTTCTAGGTCCCGCTTGTATAGGACCTCGGTGGCGAAGAAGGCGCTCCCGAGAGGCGCCCGGAAAGCTGCTGCTAGAGCGGCTGAGATGCCGGCGACGAAGGCTATCGCCCTGTCCCTCCGTGACAAGCCCAGCGCTCTTGCTAGAATGCTTCCAGCCCCGGCACCCATGTGTACGCTGGGACCCTCAACGCCCGCGCTCGTACCGGTTCCTATTGTGAGTACGCTGGCGACAAGCTTGACAATAGGTACTTTGAGTGGGATTATTGCCGCCCTGTTATGGTAGGCGAAGACTGCTGACTCCGTTCCACCGCCCTCGGCCTCGGGGGCTATCCTATATACTATGGGGGCGCTTAGGACTACTCCTGCCATTAGTACGAGGAATTCTAGGAGGGGCTTCTTGGCCTCTATGAAGACGACGCTGAGATCAGTGGTCTTTCCGATGCCCGATACTCCTAGGTAGCCTGCTACTATTGCGACTGTTTTCGTGAGTAGCTCGAAGAATACTAAAACGGTGAAACCGGCTACGATTCCTATAATGGTGCCTAGCACAAGCCACTTCTCAGCATAGGCAAGGTTCAGCACCCACTCGCTAAGCCCCTTCCTAGCCATTACTGAGCCCCCTCCGCCCCGCTGAGGCTGGCCAGTAGTTTCTCGAGGTACTCCCGGTTAGAAGATATTGGGTCCTCGCTCATTAAAGGATCAAAGCTTATGGGTGTTAATGCGATGTTACCCTCGACGTACACGGTGTAGACGTCTGTCCCCGGCTCTGGCTCCGCCATCATCCCGTACATCCAGTAGTACTTGTTCCCCCGGGGATCGTAGCTAACGTTAACCCGCTGGAGGAACTTTATCCTAGCCATCCGAGCCAGCTTGACCCGGGTCTCACTGGTTATCCTCTTCGGGTAGTTCACGTTCAACAGGTCTATCCCCTTTGGGAGGCCGTGTTCGAGGACGAATCCAGCGATTCTCCGGTTATACTCCAGGATTCTCTTATAGTACTCCTTGTCCTCGAAGTCCCTCGAGTCCTCTACGGCTGCTGAGAAGGCTATGGCGGGGATCCCGAGGAGAGCGGCTTGGGCGGCGGCCCCGACTGTTCCGCTTGAGAGGACTACTTGCACGCTCGTGTTATCCCCTATGTTTACGCCTGCGACTACTAGGTCTATCTTGGGTACGGCCTCGTTGAGGGCTAGGTAGATTATATCACTGGGCGTGCCGTTGGTGAGGTAGATATCTATTCCCCAGTATTTTATCTTGTAGACTCTCAGTGGTTTGTGGAGTGTTATGCCTAGGCCGCTAGCGCTCTTAGGGGTCTCCGGCGCGAATACCACGGTGTGGCCTAGATCCTTGACTGAGTCGTATAGTAGTTTTAGGCCTAGGCTGTAGACGCCGTCATCGTTGGTTACTAGGATTCTCTTCGCCAACCTGTAGACCCCAGATAAGACAAGCCTAGTGGGTTAGGGTTGAAATTAAGTGTAAGCTAACACTGAATATAGTAAGGCTCCCTTACTTCGCTAGAGCGAGGCTTCCCGGATATCATACTCCAAGGAGGCAACAGCCACTCTCCACTATCAAGGCTCTCCGCGAGCAGGCGGGCGAGGGCTGGGGCGAGGCTCATACCAGCACCGTTTAGGCCTGTGAAGACGATCAAACCATTGTCTATTTCATCAATGAGTGGGAGACCGTCTGACCCGGTGATGCATGGAGCAGACCATGCCTGGACTAGGCGGGACTCCCAAGCGCTTGGAACCCTCTCAGCATACCTTTCTAGCACGCTATAGCTGTCTTCGAGGTCGTAGTGGAACCCCTCGTAGGGGTCCTGGATAGGCGTGTTAGGGCCGTCTCCGATGTTAAACCTTGACGAGCTAACGGGGACTAAGTAGTAGTCTAACGCGTCATCCTCGATTACAAGCCTAGGGGTGGGACCCTCAACGCTGGCAATCTGACACCTGTAGAGCTGGTACCTATCCCTGACGACGCTATTATAGCCTAGGCCCTCTAGGAGAGCAGGAGTCCAGGGCCCCGCCGCTAGGACAACCACTCCCTTCAGGGGGTCTCCGCCCGCGACGAGCTGCCCGCCACGCGCCTCCACTCTCGCATTGGCGATTTCAACGCCTAGTCCTGCCAGGGCAGATTGGAGAGCGTTCACTGCCCATCCAGTGTCGAGGATGAATGTTTCAATCATCGCGCTGGGATGGCCGAGCGTCTCAAAGGGGACCCCCAGGTCCTCCTCGCTTAGACAGTAGCGGAAGTCGAGGCCGAGGGACTCATGTATCCTAGACAGCCTATCGAGGCATTCGAACTTCTCATTAAAGTATGCGGCCCTCCTCTTAGTAATCCTGCCCTCGGCATCGGGCAAGGTCCCGTAGAAGTTGACGCTCTCGAGGGCCAGGCGTAGGAGCTCCTCCTCGAATATGGTGACAATTATCCCGGCGCTCCGCCCGCTGGCGGAAAAGCCGGGGTACTCCTGCTCGTAAACCCGTACCCTCCAGCCACGCCTGGCTAAGTGGAATGCGAGGCTCATACCTGCGATGCCCGCTCCGACAATGCTAGCAATCTTCTCCGCAGCGCTCAACCGGGGTCAACCGTTAGTACAGGCTTCCATGCTATCTATGAATATAACGGTAAGAACTCTTAATCTAGTAGAAACGGCTAAAACAAGTGGCGGGGGGTTTAAGATGTATTACGAGATTTCATTCCCCCACGCGACTGGAGTGGTCCTGGTAATCGCCTCAGCCTTTAT
>JALVJB010000131.1 GCA_027034115.1 Acidilobaceae archaeon
GACAAGGACCTAGTAGTTGTAAGAGAGGCCCGTGGCTCGACGCTAGACCCTAGCGGCAGGGATGGCTTCACCGCCAAAATGGGTATCGACGCTACGATCCCAGACAAGTCCAGGGCAGGCGACTATCGCAGAGCTAAGATACCGGGGGAGTAGCAGGTATGTATCTCACGAGAGCGGAGGAGAAGATACTAGCCGGGGAGGAGGGGGAGGCCCGGGCAGAAGCCCTCAGGATTATAGTAAAGGTTGGGGAAGCGCTTGGAGCAGAAAGACTAGTACCGATCGCGCACGCCCACGTCTCCGGGATATCCTATGGTACAATCGGTGATCACGGGGCCAGCCTGCTCGAAGACCTAGCCAGCCGTGGAGCCCGCGTAGCAGTGCCGACAACGGTCAACCCTGTGGGCTACGATACAGAGGACCCCAGCCTGCTCGAAAAGGCGGGGGCGAGGATAACCCCAGAGTTCGTGAGGGGGCAGTCAAGAATACTAGGCGCGCTCCGCAGGATGGGGGCGAATCTAACCCTTACATGCACCCCTTACTATATGCCAGAGGTCCGCGGCCTACCGGCCGGCTCGAGCGTTGCTTGGGGCGAGTCCAACGCCATACTCTACGCTAACAGTGTCTTAGGCCTTAGGACTAACCGGGAGGGGGGACCCCTAGCCCTAATGGCCGCCCTCACCGGGAGAACCTACTACTGGGGCATGCACCTGGACGAGGAGAGGGTCCCCCAGACCCTCTACCACGTAGAAGAAGGAATACTAGATGAGGCAAGAGCAGGCGTGCTAGGCGAGATAATAGCGGCAAGCCATAGGAGTCGTAGGCCGCCGCTAGTAGACGCTAGGCTCCGAGACGAGATAGCCCTCAGGGAGTTCCTAGCCGCATTAGGAGCGGCTGGGAGCCTAGCGATGGCCCATATCCAGGGAGTGACTCCTGAAAAACCGCCAGAGAAGCCGGAGGAGAGGATTACAATAAGCGCGCAGGATCTAGAGGAGAGGCTAGACAAGTACAGGCCAACGGATACGCCGGACGTCGTCTTCATCGGTTGCCCCCATGCCCAGGCGGGCGATTTGGAAAGACTAGCCAGGCTACTCCTGGGAGCCGGCCGTGTAAGGGTTCGCACCGTGGTGACACTATCGAGGAGAGAGTACTCGAGGCTCCTAGCTAGGAATCCCAGGGTTATAGGTGAGCTGTCGGGGATGGGTGTTGTAATTGCAAGGGACACCTGCCTGATAGTGTCACCCTTCGGTCAGCCAGGTATCCGTGTCGCCACGAATAGCTACAAGGCGCTCTTCTACCTGTCTAAGAGGGGGGTGAAGGTCAGCCTCGCACCGCTCGAAGATCTCGCAAGAATTGCTGTGAAAGGGGTGTGAACGAGTGGAGAGTGAAGCGGTCTCCCTGAAGGGTAGGGTTCTAGTTGAGGGTAACGCTGTCGGGGAAGCAGTGGTAGTAGAGGCTCTCAGCTTCTATGGAGAGGTCAACCCTAAGACGGGGGCCTTGAACGATGGGAGGAGCATTACTGGCAGGGTTCTCGTTATAGGGAGGCCTCGAGGGTCCACGGTTGGCTCATACACGATATACGGTTTGAGGTACTATGGCAAGGCTCCGAAGGCTATTATAGTAGAGTCTGACGCCGACCCCATCCTTGTAGCCGGAGCGGTTCTAGCAGGAATACCTCTCGTGGACCGTGTAACGGGGGCCCTATCCGTCATAAGTGACGGTGATCTTGTAGAAGTATTATCCGGCGGCATAGTACGAGTGTACAAGAGATCTAGCTCTTCTCCACTAGTGAGAGGGCGAAGTTGAACACCTCGCCCGCCACGTCTTCTATGGAGCGTTCCCTCCCGGATTCAACCATTGATACCCTCTTCACGATTATACCCTCTCTGATAGCCCTCTCCAGAACCACCTCGTAGGCCTCCTTTATCTTTTCAAGGTAGACCCGCTCCTCGTAGGCCTCTATGACCGCTCCATTCCTCGCCCGCTCCCTCACCCTCCTCAAGGCGACTTCAACCGGTATGTCGATGTAGATTATCGCGTCTGAGTGGGGGACCCTCGAGTTAACGCTCCAAACCCAGTCAATCCCAGCGAAGGCCCCCTGGTAGGCGATGCTCGAATACTTGTACCTGTCACTTACGACGATATAGCCCCTCTCCAGCATGCCCCGGATGCTGTTGGGCGAGGAATAGTAGTTCCACCTCCTATCAGCGGCGAAGAGTAGAGCCATCATCGCATGGTCCGGCTCACCCCGGTTGGCCAGGAACTCTCTTATCAGCCTGCCAATGGGGCCATTAGTCGGCTCTTTTGAATAGAACGAGCGATACCCATTCTTGCTGAGCCTCTCCACTAGCAACCTTGAATGAGTTGTTAGCCCGCTACCGTCAATGCCCTCGAAGGCTAAGTGTAGCCCCGGCACAGCCCCCGCCCGTCCCGCACTGAGACACTCTAAGGTATTTGGGTGCTAGAACCCTATACTATCATGGGGTCCGGTTTTGGAGAAGGTCTTCCAACTGCTAGATGCCACCTATGACGTCATAGGCAGAGAGCCCGTGATAGTTATCTGGGCTAGAATGGATGATGGCCGTAGAGCACTCCTACACTACAAGGGATTCCGTCCCTACTTCTATGCTCTACTAGAAGAGGGCTATGACCCGGAGGAAGTAGCTACTAGTCTAAGAAAACTGTCCAAGCCCTCGAGCCCTATCACTAGCATAGAGCTCGTAGAGAAGAAGTACATCGGTAGGAGAGTCAAGGCGTTAAGAGTAGAAACAATGATACCTAAGGCGGTCCGCGACTATCGAGAACTAGCTGCTAGGATACCGGGTGTGAGGGAGGTACTCGAAGCCGATATACGCTTCACTATGAGATACTTGATTGACAAGAACATCTACCCGTTGAGATGGTACAAGGCCGAAGTGGAGGAAAAGCCTAAGCCGCCCTCCGTTAGAGCCGACGCGTTCTACGTCATCAAAGGGGAACTAGAGGAGGCGGAGGGCTACGAGTCCGTTGACCCCCTCGAGGGTCTCCGACTCCTAGCTTTCGACATAGAAGTCTATAATCCCCAGAGAACGCCCGACCCCAAGAGAGACCCCGTTATCGTAATAGGCTATATGACCCCAGACATGGACGACGCCGAGCTCCTAACTGCGGAGGACAAGGATGACAGGCCAGTGATCCGGGGATTCGTAAAGAAGATACAAGAATACGACCCCGACATCATAGTTGGATACAACCAGAATAGGTTCGACTGGCCCTACCTCGTGGACAGGTCGAAGGTGCTGGGTATAAAGCTAGACGTTGGCAGGAAAGCTAACTCCCCTCCAACTCCCAGCGTATACGGGCATATCAGTATCGCGGGGAGACTCAACGTAGACCTCTACGACTTCGCGGAGGAGATACATGAGGTCAAGATGAAGACGCTAGAAGAAGTAGCAGACTACCTTGGAGTAATGCCCAAGGAGAAGAGGGTTATCCTCGAGTGGTGGCAGATAAGCGAGTACTGGGACGACCCAGAGAAGAGGCCGATACTCCTAAGATACGCTAGGGACGACGTCGTCTCCACGCTAGGCCTCACAGAGAAGTTCCTACCCTTCGGAGCCCAGCTCAGCCAGGTCAGCGGCCTACCCCTAGACCAGGTCATGGCGGCCAGTGTGGGCTTCCGCCTCGAGTGGAGGCTGATAAGGGAGGCCTACAAGCTAGGCGAGCTCGTGCCCAACCGTGTGGAACGCCTAGAGGAGTCCTATACTGGGGCGATAGTGCTACGCCCCAAGCCTGGGGTCCACGAGAACATAGCCGTCCTAGACTTCGCGAGCATGTACCCTAACATAATGGTCCGCTACAACGTCGGCCCAGACACGCTAGTCAAGCCAGGAGAGCAAGTACCCGACGAGGAGGTATACGTTGCACCAGACGTGGGCCACAGGTTCCGCAAGAGGCCTCCAGGCTTCTTCAAGATAGTAGTCGAGAAGCTACTAGTGATACGTAAGAGGATCAAGGAGGAGATGAAGAAATACCCCGTAGACTCCCCAATGTACAGGCTCCTAGATGAAAGGCAGAAAGCTGTAAAGGTCCTCGCCAACGCCTCCTATGGCTACATGGGATGGCCCCACGCCAGATGGTACTGTAAGGCATGCGCCGAATCGGTCACAGCCTGGGGCAGGCACCTCATTATGAAAGCAATCCGGAAGGCTAGAGAACTAGGCCTCAGTGTTATCTATGGCGACACCGACAGCTTATTCGTTACTTATGATCCGGAAAAGGTAGAGGAACTTATTAGGTGGGTTGAAAGCGAGCTGGGATTCGAGATAAAAATAGATAAAATATATAAGAAAGTATTCTTCACCGAGGCTAAGAAGAGGTATGTAGGCCTAACAGTAGACGGGAGAATAGACGTCGTAGGATTCGAGGCCGTGAGAGGGGACTGGAGCGAGCTAGCGAAGGAAACCCAGATGAAAGTGGCCGAGATAATCCTTTCAACAGGCGACGTGAACAAGGCTATAGACTATGTCAGAAGGATTATCGAGGACCTGCGCAAGGGTAGAATAGATATCCGCAAGCTGATAATATGGAAGACATTGACAAAGCGTCCGAGCGAGTACGCAGTCGAGCAGCCGCATATCGCGGCGGCGAAGATAATGGAGAAGATGGGCATTAAAGTGTCGCCGGGCATGAAGATCGGCTATATCATAGTCAAGGGGCCAGGCCCTCTCTCAAAGAAGGCGAAACCCTATTTCATAGTCAAAAGAGAGGACGTTGACATTGACTACTATATTGATAAACAGGTAGTGCCAGCCGCTATGAGAATCCTGTCCTACTTCGGCGTGTCGGAGAAAAGGTTGAAGAGTGGGGGAAGACAGACGAGTCTTCTAGACTTTATGGGCGGCTAGACCAGGTCGTTAAAGGTGAAGAATAGCACGTCCTTAGGTTTACCCGATAGTTTTGTCCCAGTCCTGGCGCCTATCAGTATCTTCACGCCTCTTTCAGAGGCCACCTCCAGGATCCTAGGCGTTATTATGCCGTCGAAAACCACAGCAGCTATACTACCGGGCTCGGCCTTCTGAAGCTCTGGGTACAGGTCTCTCACACTTATCCTCTTGATAGGCTTCCACTCCTTATCGTATAGAATTGCTTCAAGGCTTCCCCTAAGCTTTGGTATCTCCTCGATAACCTCCTTGGGTATCGCAGCTACCTCTTGCTGGACGGGCCTCGCCTCCGCCTTCTTCGCGGGCGCTTCAACGGCCTCTGGCTTAGGAGCTGGAGGCTGCGCGGGCGCCTTCTCCTCAACTTTCTCCGGCTTTGCGGGCGCTTTCTCCTCCTCGGCCCTTACTTTTTCCGATTTCTCGGGTTTCTCCTCCTTGCCTGTTAATCCCAGCTTTTTCTTGTAGACGTCTGCCGGGACCATTTGCTCTAAGGCCTGCGCTATCTCTTTACCAGTTAGCTCTTCGACCTCCATGCCTTTCGGAGCTCTTGCTACGTAGTCTATGTCGGCCTGGTCTAGAAGGGTCTTTAGTATGAGTTCTCCTCCCCTGTCACCGTCTACTAACGCGATCGCCTTCTTCTTCTTGGCTAACTCGATAATAGTCTTGGGTATCTTCTCCCTGGCCCCTTCAAGCGCTATAACGTTTGTGTAACCATACCGGAGCAAGTTGAGGACGTCGGCCCTACCCTCGACGATTATTATCGTGTCGGACTTGTCCACGTCGGGCCCGGCTGGAAGCTTCTCAGGGCCGTACTCCGTGATCTTCGGCTTCTCCTCCTCAATCGACTGGACCTCTCTGAGTATCTCTTTTATGTCCGGCTCTTTCTCTTTAATCATCTTGAGTATTTCCTTGCTCCTCTGGAGGATCCTCTTCAGCTTCTCTGCCCTTAGGTCCTTGATCTCTTCAATAGTGATCCTCGCATTGTATGGGCCGATCCTGTCAACGGTCTCTATCATCGCGGCCAGTATAGCTGTTTCAACCCTGTCTAGGTTGCTTGGTATCATGATTGTCCCTACAGTCTTAGTCCCATGGTATCTTATCTCGACGTGTACGCGGCCTATCTTGTCCTTCTTCTGGAGTTCTTCCAGGTTGAACTCGCTTCCGAGGAGTCCCTCGGTCTGCCCGAATATGGCGCCTATGACATCGTGTTTATCTACCCTGCCATCGACCTCGAGTCTAGCCTTAATTAGATACTTCACTAGCTCCTCACCTCGTTTACGGTTATAGTAGCCCTCCTGTCTCCTCAGTGTATACACTGGATTCGCGAGGCTACTGCCAAGTCTACTAGCGGGTGTAGATAGGCTCTTTTTAGGTTACGTTTTGAGAGCACCCTTCCCTAGTCCCAGGCGTAGGAAGGGGGAATGTTGTGGTATGGCTCTAGTTTCCGGAGTACTTGGACGAGGTGGGGGTCCCTCAGCAGCCTCTCCCTTATTGGCTCCAGGAATTCTATTAGCGCCTCGGCCGTGGCGTTTTTGAGATCAGCTGGGTGGAGCCTCCCCTCTATGAAGTCCCTCTCAAGGTCTTCGTACCGCTCGTAGACTACGGTGCCTCCGTATTTCTCCGGCCTCTTCACTATGAGCCGGAATCCTTCCCGCGCGAACAGTATGTATTTATTTATTTCTATGATAGGATTAAACTCTATAATGCCTTTAGGGCAATACGCTTTCCTTATAAGTGCCCGGATGGTCTCGGGCTTGTAGTGTATGTAGATTGTTTGCTGGGGCTTGGACTTACTCATCTTAGCAATTGCTAGAATCTCGTCTCTATCGGCCTTTGACACGTCCATCCGGCCGGCCCCGGATAGCCCGGTTAGAATCGGGGTATGGATTGCTATCGGCTTCTTGAATCCCAGCTTCTCAGCGGTGTCCCTGGCTAGCATGTGGGCTTTCCTCTGATCCATGCCTCCGAGGGCGATGTCGAGGTCCAGGTAGAATATGTCTGAGACTTGCATGAGAGGATAGATTATCTTGGAAGAGTCCAGCTCCGCCTCCTCAGCTCTTCTACCCATTATGGTGAGAGCCCTCTTCACTCTTTGGAGAGTGTTCTTCTTAGCCACCCTGAGTAGTATGCTCCAGTACTCCTTATCTGACACTAGTTCCTCCGCGTCGACAAACCTAACCTTATCAAGAGGCACGCCCATGGCCTCGAAGACGGCTTTAACAATCTTAGTCGCCTCCCGGATAAGGCTCAGGTCGCCGCCAAGCTTGTCATTAACCATAGCGTGCCACGTAGCCTCAAGGACGGTGAAGTCGACTCCCGCCTCAACCAGGTCCTTAACCTTCATTATCCAGATAAGCCAGCCTATATGCACGATACCGCTCGGCTCGTACCCTATGTAACCCTTAAGCCTATCCCCGCGCTCAAGCTTTCCTCTCAACTCCTCGAGCGTCACTACTTCAGCGGTATTACGCGTAATCAGGCTCAGCTTCTCCTCGACGCTCTTCAACTGGGGCACCGGACTTTAGCGATAGGAATCTATCGAATAAGGGTTTATGCGAGGGCCTACTATCGATAATCCGCGATACAATCCCCTCCTCGATCATTATGCGGAGCTCCCAACTCCTAAGCGAGAAGCAGAGGTAGCAACCCGTCCGGTAAAAACCGAGACTATATAGGCTATTTACAAGGCCCCCTTTCATCCATAGGTAACCCATTACATGTGCGCCAGACCACAGTCTCAACGGTGAAACCGCTGGATAAGGGAGCACGTCATCTATCCTGACAAGGGGGCGTCTGCTCCTCTTTTCCGATTCAGAATCCCTATCACCCACAATTATGAGTACTCGCCCGCCGGGCTCAACCCTCTCAATGGCTTTACGGAGGGCTCCTAGCTTCCTACCAGTGCACCATCTATTCTCGTGGGTAGGAAGCGGAAACCCCTCCATTAACCCCTCGTCAACCCCGGCGTACACTTCCACTAGATCAACTCCTGCCTTGCCTGCAATCTTCTCAGCAGCCTCTTTGTTCTCTGGGAAGTCGATACCGGTGTCAACGTAGATGGCTGTTATTATGCCTGGGTCAAGGGCTTTTGAGGCAAGTAGTAGGGCTGCGGAGGAGTCTTTTCCCCCGCTCACAGGTACTACGACTTTTCTTGGCCTGACGCGGTCGTAGGCCTCCCTGATTAGTTTAATGGCGTTGAATTCGAGAATTTCGAGTATGCGGGTATTCTCGCTTATTAGTTCTCCTATACTAGTCTTGGCTATTGTGTCGGAATACTTCTCGACCCGCGGTTTGATCGTATAGTTCGGGGTCGAGAAGTCTACTCTTCCAACGAGCTTGTCTCCGGAGAATATATAGTGGAGTCCCCGCGGCCCCTTCAGTACTAGCAGGAGTCCGGGGTTTCCTGCCAAGCCGAGGGTTTCAAGGAGTCTCTTGGCCCCCCTGGAGTAAAGGAAGAACGTGTCATAATATGGCTCGACTGGGAGGTCTATGGTTTTGCCTTTAGGGGCTCCGGATAGCACGTAAGATTTATTCCACTTAGTTTTCAATCTTATAATAGCTCTACCCCTTGTAAGCAGGGAATGGATCATTTCAACAGTGCTGTTCCTCACTCTCTTAGTTCTTGCTTGGAGGATTGCGGTGAAGGGCCTTTCATCCTCTAGGGGCTTAACTAGAGGATAGATGTCCGCCTCTTCCCTCCCTAGCAGGACTATCGTGAAGGGTTCTATCCTTGATTGTATTTCTCGGATTAGCCTCTCGCCCCGCAGTCCTCCAAGGCTCTCCACTCTCCAATGGCTGACCTCGGCGAAGCGCTTAAAGACGGCGTTGACAGCGTCAGCGTCTCTCTTACTCCGGACAAGGATCTTCACGCTATTCTCCCTCTAGAGGGGCTCTTCTAGGCTTCTGTATTCTTTGCTAATTACTCCTCCTCGTCGGTGGGGAGCATTATTATTATCCCGGTTGCTGTGAGGAGTCCTCCTAGGAGGACTAGGCCTATAATGAATAAGATTTTGAGCACATGTATGAATTCTTGGTCGCTCATAAAGGCTAGCGCGTAGGGTGTAGCTATTCCCAGCACTATCCCTGTTAAGGCGAACGCTATGCCAGCCCAGAGGTTTCGCTTGCTTCCCACTCCTAGGCCCCACTGGGGATTTCGCGGGCCGCTTCAAGAGTTAAATTTCATGCATGGCATACATGCGCTGGGAAGTATCAAGCGTCCGGGTGAGTATTTTATTGGCCAGGAGCCTTAGGAGCGCGGCTATCCCCGAGGACAATACTGGCAGGCAATACCATATTGGCGTGGCTCCAGGCGAGGTTTCAAGGTACGTCCTACTGCCGGGAGATCCCGAGAGGACTAAGCTAATATCATCCCTCTGGGATGAGGCCCGCCTAGTCGCCTCCCACAGAGAATACACTACTTTCACGGGGCGTTACAGGGGAGTGCGGATCTCTACGACTAGCACTGGAATAGGGGCGCCAAGCGCTGTAATAGCTGTGGAAGAGCTGCTTAGGGTGGGGGCTGATACCTTTATCAGGGTCGGCACAATGGGGGCGATACGGCCCGACATAAAGCCCGGAACCCTGGTAATCGGGAGAGCCGCTGCTAGACTAGAGGGTGCCAGCAAGCAATACGTGCCGGAATGGTATCCGGCCGCTGCTGATCCACAAGTGGTAATGGCCCTGATAGAAGCGGCGGAGAGTGTGGGAGTGGATTATGAAGTGGGCATTGTGGCTAGCACCGACAGCTTCTACCTGGGCCAGGGAAGGCCTGGGTTCCAGAACTTCTACACGCAGGCCGCGGCCAGCCTTATCCCGACGCTCGCCTCGGCCGGCGTCGTAGGCTTTGAGATGGAGTCAAGCGCTATATTCACGGTGTCATCAATATATGGGGCTAGGGCGGGTTGTATATGCGCAGCAGTGGCAAATAGGGTAACCGATGAATTCATAGTAGACGCTGGCGTTGAAGAGGCGTCTAGGGTTGCAAGCGAGGCGGTGAGAATCCTTTGGGAGTGGGACGAAGCCTTAAGGAGGAGTGGAAAGAGATACTTTTATCCGAGCATCGCCAGGAGCACGTCTCAATAGGCAACCTAAACATTGACATAACCGTTGAGGTTCAAGAATATCCGCAGCCCGACACAACTATCTTCGCTGAGAGAGCGTGGATTGGCCCTGGTGGAGCGGCTACAAACTACGCCGTAGCGATAGCGAGAATGGGGCAAAGGGTAAAGCTAATTGCGAGAACGGGCGAAGACGCCCTCCGGCTGGGAATTATAGACGAGCTGGAAAGAGCGGGTGTCGACACGAGTTATGTGCAAGTGGCGAAGGGAGAGTCTCCCGGTACTGTTGTAGTCCTAGTCAACCCCTCCGACTCATCGCGTGCAATGGTCTCGGTGCGAGGAGCTAATGCTGGCTTATCCGGCACACTAGTCCCTCCTGGCGGGGACGTTTATCATTTCGCTAGCACTAGCCCTAGAGTGATCCGTGAGGCGTCTCAGGCGCTAGGCGGGGTTGTATCCTACGATCCTGGCAGCGAGGTTTTCAGGGGTATCGATGGCCTAGAGGGTATCGCAGGCGTGGTTAAAATACTGTACCTGAGCCGGAAAGAGGCTGAGAGGATTCCCCACTCTAGGAGTCCTAGGCGTCTCCTGGAACTCGGCTTTGAGCTAGTCGTAATAAAGCTGGGCGAGGGGGGAGCGGTAGCGTATTCTCGAGACGGCGTCTACCGTGCAAGTCCTATTCGCTTGGAAGGATTAGTCGACGTTACAGGGGCGGGAGACGTGTTCGATGCGGCCTTTAATCTTTGCTGGGCCGCTGGTTGCGGTATTGAGAGTAGTCTAGAGTTCGCGGTCCTTGTGGGAGCGATTAAGACTATTCGCCGTGGTAGCTCTAATACGCCGTCGAGGCAGGATATCTTAGAATTTATTGAAAGGGTTTAGGAGTCCTAGCTAGCTTTTTCAACGGGCTTCTCTTCCTTGAACTTCTCCCTGAGCCTGGCGACTATTCGCTCGGGCAGTCTTACCCCGGCTTCCTCTGAGGCCTTGACAACGGCTTCGAGGAATTCTATGGGTTTCACCGCCTCTCGTATTTTGCCGAGGTCGACTAGGTATACCTTACTGGTGGCTGGATCGAATACTCGTATCACGTCTTTGAGCCCGCCGGCTTCCTCGTCCCTGACCCTGTAGACATCCAGCTGTCTAAGGCCTAATTCCTCGATAATTTTTTTGTATAGCGTTAGGGTTCGAACCACTCTTTCCCCCCAATACCTACACTCCCCCCTCCTTCCCCGCTTAAAAGGACATCCCTCGAGTAATGGGTGGCAATAGTGAAGGCTAGAGTAACGATAGACCTATACCAGCTGGCTAAGGAGCTATCCTCGACTAGGAGATACGTATCAATTAACTACCTGTCACGGAGGCTAGCTATCTCCGAGAAGACTGCTGGCAAGATACTCTCAAAGCTGGAGAGAATGGGGCTCGCCCGGAGGTACAGTAATAGGGCCTATGAGGTGAACTATTTCTTAAGCGACGAGTAAACCCGTAAAACTAAATATGTAATAATAAGCCAAATAATAGACATAGCATAGTAGAAAGTGCTCTGCAACTTGTAGCCAGCGTAGATACTCAGGGCGACTGATAGTATTGAAACGCTCAAGGCTCCTATTCCCAGCGCGTCCACTTTATTGGGCAACCCTCTACACCCTTAACCCGAGCCACTCCGATAGTTAAAGGGTGGTTTGCCTTGGAGGATCTAATAAGAAGACTGTGCAGTTGCCGGGAGTGCGCTATCAATGAACTCTTACAAGGCGTCGAGGCCGATAGAATAGAAGTCAGAAAGCTCGTGGCCCGGCTGGTTAGAGAGGGTCTCGTCGAGAAGAAACCGGATTATGATAAGAGGAAAATGGTTTTCCGGGTTAGAGACGAGCTATGTGTGGGTCTCTCGTGAAACCTCCCTGATAGTCTCTCCTATGATCTCTATGGCCTTGAAGAGGAGGTCTTCTGGTATTGTTAGGGGCGGCGCTATTCTTATCGTAGACACGCCTGCGCCAATCACCAGTATCCCCTTCTTAAAGGAGCGCATGAGCACCTCTGCTAGCTCCTTCTTGGCAGGCTCCTTTGTCTCGCGGGATCGTACTAGCTCGACGCCAATCATAAAGCCGAGGCCTCTAACATCGCCGATTAGCTCGACCTCGCTAGCTAGGTCTTTGAAGTACTTCTTGACCTCTTCTCCCAGTCTAAGAGCCCTCTCCGGTAACCTCTCACTCTTCATAGTATCGATAACGGCGCTCATCGCGGCAAGGGCTACCGGATTGCCCCCGAAGGTGTTAGCGTGGCTTCCAGGCGGGAGGTTCATGACCTCCTTTTTGCCCACGACAGCTCCCAACGGTAGGCCGTTGGCTATGGCCTTGGCCATAGCGACGAGATCGGGTTCCACGCCCCAGTGCTCTACGCCGAACCACTTCCCGGTCCTACCGAAGCCTGCTTGCACTTCATCGCTTGCTAGGAGTATGCCGTGCTTATCCGCGATCCTTCGAAGTGCGGGGAAGAAGTTTCTCGGAGGTACAATGTAGCCTCCCTCGCCCTGAACAGGCTCGGCTATTATTAGGGATACCTCTGACGGGTCTACGAGCTTCCCGAATATCCACTCCTCCAGGAAGCCTATAACAGCCTCGCCGCACTCCTCTTCTGTCTCGACCCGGAAGGGGCAACGGTAAGGGTAGGGATAGGGCACGTGTATTATTCCCGGGACTAGGGGCGAGAAGCCCTTCCTCTGGACAGGCTTGCTAGCAGTGAGGCTCATCGCTCCATAGGTTCTCCCGTGGAAGGCTCCCAGGAAGGCTATCACGTAGGGCCTCTTATTTTGGAAGTAACCCCTGGCTATCTTTAAGACGCCCTCAACGCTCTCAGCCCCGCTGTTAGTGTAGAAGACCTTGCCGTCAGATATTGGGGCCACTGAGAGGAGCTTCTCGGCGCCTCTAACGGCTTCTTCGTAGTAGAAGTCCGTTAGCGAGTAGTGAACAAGCTTCTCGACTTGCCGTTTA
Source organism: Acidilobaceae archaeon (assembly GCA_027034115.1). Classification (GTDB taxonomy): domain Archaea; phylum Thermoproteota; class Thermoprotei_A; order Sulfolobales; family Acidilobaceae; genus Thermodiscus. The sequence goes on from JALVJB010000131.1 coordinate 12,955, forward strand.
ACAGCCTCCACTACCCTGGGATGCTTATGGCCGAGGTTGACGACGGCTAGGCCGCTATTAAGGTCAATATAGGTATTCCCGTCTACATCCCTGATCAACGCGCCCTCAGCAGTATCGACTACTAGCGGGTACCATCTAACGAATGATTGCATTATGAGGTTTCTATCCCTCTCGATGATCTCTCTAGCCTTGGGGCCTGGAGGCTCAACCACAATCTTTGGAGCGTCCATCGCTGGAGACACCACGACGAACTAGTAGGCTCGGCTCCATATTATAACCTCGGCTAAGATCGCTGTGTAATTATGGGGGGAGGGAATGGTTGAGCTAGAGATTATCGAGGAGTACCTACTCGAAGGGGAGAGGAGGTATAGAGTGCGCGTGAAGGGGACAAGAATAGTCTTGAACGTCAGCGCTAGCTCTCCGGAGGAGGCTCTCGAAAAGGCCGCGAGGCTTTACGAGAAAATCTCCGGTAAGTTTAGGAGTCAGGCTTAACCTTCCTACCACCTAGAATGTACGCGAAGTCTCCGTCAATGTAGTACTCCTTCTTCCATATTGGGAGCTCATGCTTAATCCTCTCAACCATCTCGCCCAGAGCGGGGAGCACGCTCCTCCTACTCACGCCAGCGACAACTATTACCATAGTGATATCCCCAGGCTTCAAATCGCCATAATAGTGATAAGCCGCGGCGAAGGAGAGCGAGTACTTCGCCGCCACAGCCGTAGCTATCTCTTCAAGCTTCCCCTCAGCCAGATCAACTGCGGCCTCGTAGCTGAGCTTCTCAACCCTGCTTCCATCCGGGTTCACCCCTCGCACGACGCCTACGAAGATTCCTATCCCTCCCGTATCCGGGGCAGAAGCCGAGGCCTCGCTTACGAGTCCCATTATGTCTACACTGACGCCTTTACGTAGAACGCCCGCTTTGATCCTAGGGCCTCCGCCCTCGGGAGGAGGCATTACATGTATAGTAGCGCCGGGAAGGACCACAGAGTCCCTCTTCAACCTTCTGCCAGCCTCGTCTATGACGACAATGTTTTCGGGTCCAACTATCTCGAAGGCCCTCCTCAAGCCTTCACTCCCCGATAGGAGTTTGCTAATTACGTCTTCAATCCTAGCGGGACCCTCAACCTCTACTCTCAATAGAGGGGCTCCAGCATAATCCCTCAGGATACTATACAACCTAACTATTACAGCTTTCCCGGCCATCCCGGATTCATCCGTCCTAGATCTTCTTCTCAACCCTTTTTCTCTTCGCCTCTATAGCTCTGCGAAACTCCTCTGCAGTCCTCTTGAGAGCCTCTATAATGCAATCATCGGAGTTTTCAATGAGAGCCTTTAGGAACTTGGCCGCACACCTGCTACTGTGAAAGTACAGTACGACTCCTCCACGGCTAATAACGATTCCCTGGCCCTCCGGGAACTTCCTCCCGCACACCGTGCACTCATAGAGGCGTTTAGACATGCCCTACCAATCCCCGGCTACCCCTGGAGCATGCTCCGGTAAATTAATAAGGCATGATAGAAGCGAGGGTAACAGGTTAGTGGAGAGGGACGACGAGACAACCCCCATATCCCCCAGGTGACGAGTAGAATGGCTAGAGAAGCTGTGATAGAGCTTATAGATGACAGGCTGAGGAGCCTGGTCCAAGAGAGGGGCTGGGGGACCCTTACACCCGTACAGGAGATGGCCCTGCCCGTAATACTCGAGGGCTACAACGTACTAATAATGGCTCCCACGGGCGAGGGAAAGACCGAGGCAGCACTGCTCCCAATACTCTCAATGATGCTCCAGAGACAAGTTGAACCGGTGAGCCTACTCTACATAACCCCCATGAAAGCCCTCATCAACGATATCTACTTGCGGATTAGCTGGTGGGCCTCAAGACTGGGGTTCAGGGTAGCGAGGAAGCATGGAGACACCTCCACGGCGGAGAGGAATAGGAGGCTTAGGGAAAAACCCCACATACTCATAACAACCCCGGAAAGCCTCGAGATAGACCTAGACTGGGCTCCCAAGTTCCGCGAAAGCTACAGGAACCTGCAATGGGTTATAGTCGACGAGGTACACGAGCTACTAGCTGGCAAGAGGGGAGCCCAGTTCCTACTACAATTGGAGAGGCTAAGAGAAATAGCTGATAGGGACTTCCAAGTAATAGGGCTCTCAGCAACAGTAGGCGACCCAGAGTGGACGATAAGGCTCCTCACGGGCTCCAGTAACAGGCCCTGGAGAATAGTAGACCCTACTACCAAGAAGAAGCCAGAGATAACTGTCCGGTACGCGGGTGGGCAAGGCGACCCGTGGTATACTGTTGCAAAGACCATTGTTGAAGAAATAGATAAGCCCAGCCTAATCTTCGTTAACAGTAGATACGTGGCTGAGAGAGTGAAGGCGGCGCTTGAAGAACTCGGAGCAAGCGATGTATTCGTACACCATTCTAGCGTATCAGCAGAGCTTCGCGAGGAAGCCGAGGAGAAACTGCGTAACGGCGAGTTATCCGGAGTAGTATGCACCAAGACTCTTGAAGTCGGGATAGATGTGGGTAAGATAAAGAAGGTCATCCAGATAAAGAGCCCCGGGAGGGTCGCGAGCCTCCTCCAGAGAATCGGTAGGAGCGGGCACACGCGCTACGGCACGCCTAGAGGGGCGATAATTGCCACGGATCCACTAGACGTCCTCGAATCGATATCGATAGCAAGCCTGGCAATGGAAGGAAAGGTAGAGAAAACAACGATATCTAGGATCCCGCTGGACGTTGTAGCCAGGGAGATACAGGGAATCCTCCTAGAGAAGAAAAGGGCAAGCATCGAGGAGATATACAAGATACTAGCGAGGAGTCCCGCTTCAAGAATAACAAGAGAAGAATTCGAGAGGCTGGTAGACTACCTAGCAAGCGTAGGAGTCGTAAGGCGCGAGGCCGACAGCATAAGGCTAGGATCAACATTCTACAAGATATGGAGGTTCCGGAATGACAAGGCGGCCCGCGCATGGTGGAGCAGGGATTTCAGCGAGTTCTTCTCGATGATAAATGAGAGGGACTCCTTCACCGTGAAGTACGGCGATAAGGTAATCGGATTCATAGACGCCATATTCGTCTACAGGAATCTCCGAGTAGGCGATATCATTAGACTAGCTGGTAAGACATGGGCTGTCAAGAGGATTGACGACAACAGTGGGAGAATAGATGTAGAACCCTCATCCAGCCCCGCAGAGGTCCCATTATGGAGGGGGGAAGGCCCCCGGAGGAGCTACCAGGTAGCTTCTAGAATATCAGAGATACTGGAGCTAGGCCCCCCAAGGGATGTAGGTATTAGCCATGTTGAGGAGGCCCTCATACAAGAATGGAGCAGGGAGTACGCTAAACGAGGCCTGCCGATCCCGAGCCCCACAACTATTATCTACGAGACCTATAACGATGAACACATCATAACAGCACTACTAGGTAGCGGCGCCAACGAGGTACTAGGACTAGTAGCATTCCATGAAGCCTCGAAAAAACTAGGCTTAAACGTCCATTACAGAGCGAGCTTCTCTGGCTTCAGCGTTAAAGCCCCAGGAATCAACCCCCTGGAAATACTATCCCAGATCGAGCCCGCTGAGTTAGAGGAGATAGTGTGGGCGGCTCTAGACAAGAGCCCCTACCTCTACCAAGTGATCCGCGATATACAATTATCGTTCGGGAAGATAGGCTCGCTCGACTGGGACGCCGACGACCTCATAGTTGAAGAAGCGAAGAGACAGGTAATAGAAGAATATCTCGACATAGACACGGCCAGATGGTTCCTTGAGCAGCTAAGGTCGGGGAGGATAGCAATAGAAACACCAATGGGAGGAGGGCTAACACCGATAGCTAGAGAGATCCTCAAGTCACCCGCCATAAGGCCGTGGATACCGGACCTCTCCCTAAGGATAGCCAGGCTACTCGAGGGCACAGCTCTAACGGTATTCGAAGTAGCAGACATCCTAGAACTAGCAGAGAGAACAGTTGAAGCGAAGATCAAAGAGATGAGGAAGCCCGAGTACAGTGAGAATAGGGTAGTGGGTTTCATCGACGTCGACGAAGACGAGTGGAGGTGGACGCTTTTACGCTCCCTAAGGGAAGTCACGGAGATGGAAGAATTCTCCGAGAGCTTCACGCCGAGGCTGAGAAGGGAGCCTCTAAGGGTCCTCCTAAGAATAGGGCCCTCCACGAGGGGCAGAGAGCTCATAGTGACACCGGAGTCGCTAGTCAACAGGTTCGAGGAGCTAGCCAAGAGCCTACCCCCCGAGATATACCAGGTAAGAATAACCTCAGCCTATAGTGAGAACACTAGAGACGACGTAGCGATAACCCACTACTATGTGCCCCTATCCGCCCTCAAATACCTCCTGCTAAACGCGGCCAGATACATAGAAGGAAAATACTACTACTTCTAACAAACGGCGCGGGCAGGGCAAAGAGGCGCCCCCGATGAGGATAATGCCGATATACACGGACGCTGAGCCGCTATACAAGGCGCTCGCGAAGGCAACATCAAAGGCTAGGGAGGACAGTGAATGGTCCTACGTGCGTGAAAGACTAGACGAAGTAACAACCCTTTACGAAGCTCTCCTCGAGTATAAAGCCAGAGCAGGCCTCACATTACCGAAAACAGTAGTAGGCCTTATCAAGGGCCTAGAGCGCCTAGAAGAGCCTTCAGTTATCATCGAGAAGCTTTCCGAGATAGAGGCAAGGCTTCTAGGTATCCTCCCATACTACAAGGCTGCCTCCACGTACACCACTAGAGCAAGGCTCGCTGCAAGCCTGCTATTAGTCATAATAGCTGGCTACCTCCTCTACATTGGTGGTAGCTTGGAGGCCCTAATAGTAGCAGTCACTGGAGTGGGACTAGGAGTCTCCGGATTATTCACCTATACCTCACCAGTATCCTCTGTCCTTGTCCTAGCCGGAGCCATCCTACAAGGATTGGTCGCGGGGAGGGACCCCTACCTGGTGGTAGCCTGGATACTGGCTGTTCTAGCTTCAGCTATCGCTAGTGTTCTCCCCCTAGCCTTCAAGTCGCCGGCAAGCTGCGACGAGGGAGTCTAGTACATGGACGTATATGCTATCGTGGGCACTCTCTCGAGCCTTGATCCAAGGCTCGCCGTATACATCCTGTCCCTACTACCCGTAGTGGAGCCGAGATACGCCGTAGTCGTCGGGGTAACAGTTTACGGTTTGGAAACGTGGGAGGCCCTTGCAGCCTCACTATTAGGGCTAGCTACACTCTCCATAATCCTAACCCTCTTCCTAGAAGGCCTAATGGAGTCCGCCCTCCACGGAGCCCTAGCTCGGATTACGGTTCTCCACAAGCTGGCCTCATGGGTGCAATCGAGAAGCCTCGCGAGGGCCAGCAAGTACAGGGAGTACGGTCTCCTAGGAGTGCTAGTCTTTGTAGCGATCCCCCTGCCATTAACGGGCGTTTACAGTGGATCTGTTCTGGGACTCGTACTAGGATTAAATAAAAAAGAATTGTTTACGTCATTATTCGCTGGCGGCTTGCTGAGTTTAGGGATCACACTGCTAGGTGCTAGCGTTACTCGACTACCTTGATCTCCTTCCTAGCCTCCCATAGGCCATGGAGGTTGCAGTAGGTTATCACGTACAGGATACCTGGCTTCTGTAGTGTTAGCTTAATCTTAGCCTCGGGCAGGGTGTAGTCGGGCTCCCACTCGATCTTAGCAACCCTCACCGGGTTGAAGGGTCTCCCCTCCTCGTAGAACCATACCTCGGCATACCTGATAGAGTGCTGAGGCTTCATCTCGTGGGGGCCGACCTTAATGGTGATCTCGAAAGCCTCCCCCTTCTTAACAGTATCGGGCGCCTCGATCTTTGCCGTGTGAGTCTCAGCCTTAGAAATGGCCTGCTGGGGCGCCTCCTCCTGCGTGTATATTAGGTCTCCGAACTTAGCCATGATTATTCACCAGCTCTTCCTAGTGGGCTTGAAGGCTATTAGAAGTTCCTACGTATTTCAACTATATCCAAACCAACCTTAATATCCCGGTATCACCGGGCTCCTTCGCCATTATTCCATACGCTGGGAGATTATCGCATGGGCTGCAAGGAAGCCTAGGCGAACAGTCCCAGACTTAACGGTGATACGCGCAATGAAGAGGCTCGACCCGGTCTACACTAATGCGTGCCCCAATTGCGGGGGTCCAATATCAGCCAGCAGGCTCGAGAAGGGCCTCCCCTGCGCCAAGTGCCTCCCCAAGTCAGTCTACGGGGGAGTCATTGAGGTCGCGGAAGAACTGATAGCCAGGGGGACCCTCAAGGGATACGTATGGCTATACGATTTAGAAAGGAGGTTCCAAGACTTCCGGGTCTTCTTCCAGGCCAAGACCGGGTCGAGCCTCTGGAGCGCTCAGGCCAGCTGGGCCCGCAGGCTGCTATCAATGGAGAGCATGGCTATAATAGCGCCAACAGGGGTGGGCAAGACAACGCTCCTACTGGCCTATGCCTCTTACAGGGTTGTAAGGGACAACTGGAGGGTCCTCTACCTAGTCCCCACGGAGAACCTGGGGAGACAGGTAGCCGAGAGGCTAACCAAGCTTCTAGGAGAAGAAGCAGTAGCCTACTACTTTGGAAGCATGTCCAAGAAGAAGCGTGAAGAGGCACTAGACAGGATAAGGAGGGGGGAATACAAGGTACTAGTTGTTACGACGAGCTTCCTCCAGAGAAGATTCGAGCTACTATCAGGAAACATGTTCAACCTCGTAATAGTAGACGACGTTGACAGTCTCCTAAGGAGCAGTAAGAACGTTGACCGCGTCCTAGTACTACTAGGCTACCCGGAGGAGGCCATAGAAACAGCGCTAAGCATAGTACGCATGAAACTAAAGCTCTACGCTGCCCTAGCCGCCGGCCTAGAAGAGAAAGCTGAAGACGCGAGGCGGGAGATAGCGCTCCTAGAATCAAGACTACGGGGGCTAACGCCGGAGCTTCCAGGCCAGCTAGTGATAGCCTCAGCTACCGGAAGGCCTCGGGGCATCAAGCACCTCCTCTTCAAGGAGCTACTAGGCTTCGAGGTCGGGGGCGGGACCGACTACATGAGGAACGTCGCGGACACTTACCTTGTAACTGACACTCCCATCGAGGATCTCCTGGGAATCGTGGAGAAGCTAGGGGATGGAGGCATCATATTCGTATCACAACTCTACGGTAAGGCGATGGCGAAAGCTATCCATGAGAAGCTAAACCAGGCCGGGATAAAGGCAGAGCTCGCCCTCGCAGGTTCAAGAAGGAGCATTGAGAAGCTAGCGACAGGCAAGGCAAGCGTCCTGGTAGGCGTTGCGAGCAGGTACGGGGTTGTTGTTAGAGGAGTAGACTTGCCTGAGAGAGTTAGATACGCCGTCTTCCTGGGGGTCCCGGCTAGAGAGATCGGCTTCTGGGACGCTGTCTCCAGCCCTAAGAGGCTCCTGTCAATACTATACTACATGGCTGATCATGGTGTTGAGGAGGCGTCCAAGTTCATAGATAAGATGAGGAGGCTGCTCGACAAGATCCCTGACCAGGTAATAGTCTCCGCGGCCTTCAAGGGTAGAATAAAGCCCGAAGGGCTACTCGAGGATCTAGTTTCCACGATGAGGGAAGCCGCGTCGCTTGCCTACTCTTGGCTCTATGGACAAGTAAGGGATGGGGGGACCCTACGGATAGGCGGTATTGTTGTTGAGAGGAGGGATGATCTCCTCATAGTAATCCCCGACGCCCCCACGTATCTTCAGGCAAGCGGGAGGACTAGCAGGCTCTACAAGGGTACTATGACCTTTGGGCTCAGCGTTATACTCGACAGGTACAAGGACAGGGTTGACGCGCTGTGGGAGAGGCTCGCATGGTACACGAGCAGTAAGCCTATAGATTACAGGGAGCTAGACATAGACGAGGTCTTGGTGAAAATAGAGGAGAGCAGGAGGGGCAAGGGCAAGAAGGTCACTGTCAAGTCAACCCTCCTGATAGTCGAGTCGCCCACCAAGGCTAAGACGATAGCATGGTTCTGGGGGAGGCCCAGTAAGAGGAGGAAGGGAAGGCTCACCGTATATGAAACTAGTGCAACGGATGAGGAGACAGGCGTAGTCTACCTGCTCACCATAGTTGCCACGAAGGGCCACCTCTACGACCTCACAATAGATGATGAGGGAGAATACGGCGTAGTCTATAAGGACGGGAAGGTGGCCCCCGTCTACGCTCCCGTAAAGAGGTGCATGGACTGCGGCTATCAGTACGCGGGCAAGGGCCCCTGCCCTAGGTGTGGCTCACACAACGTAAGGGACGCCACCAGGACAGTAGCGATACTTAGGAAGCTAGCCACAGAAGTGGACGAGATCGTAATAGCAACAGATCCTGACAGGGAAGGAGAGAAGATAGCATGGGACGTGTACCTCCTACTAAAACCATACAATACCAACATTAGGAGGGGGCGGTTCCACGAGGTAACACGAGAAGCAATACTCAAAGCCCTAAGGGAAGCCGGGGAAATAGACGAGAACCTTGTAGCCGCGCAGATAGCGAGGCGGATTGAGGACCGGTGGATAGGCTTCCGCCTCAGCAGCCACCTATGGGCAGTATTCGGGAAGAGGTGGCTTGGAGCCGGGAGAGTGCAGACTCCAGTCCTCGGCTGGATAGTTGGCAGGTACGAGGAGTATCAGGAGAATAAGGGTTATAGGGTAAAAGTAGCCCTGGCCAACAATGGTAGACTCTACTTCTTCACTGAGGACAAGGAGGCCGCGCTCAAGGCGAAGAAAGCTGTCCACGTATTAGTCAAGGATGCCAAGTACTGGGAGGAGGAGAGGGTCCCCCCGCCACCATTCACGACAGACTCGCTGATATACGAGGCTTCGAGACGCTACGGCTACCCAGCATGGCTAACAATGAAGCTCGCGCAAGACCTATTCGAGAGCGGCCTCATAACATACCATAGAACAGACTCTACCAGGATCTCGAAGGCTGGAATGGCGATCGCCGCCGCTTACCTCGAGAAGAAAGGGATGAAACACCTCTACAAGCCAAGGCCCTGGGGTGAGGGCGGAGCCCACGAGGCGATTAGGCCCACGAGGCCCATCGATGTTGAGGAAGTCGAGAGAATGTTAGCCCAGGGACTACTCCGAGTCCCTATAAAGCTAAAGAGAGCGCACCTCAAGCTATACAAGCTGATCTTTGAAAGATTCATAGCGAGCCAGATGAAACCTTCAACAGCCATCCGCGTGAGCGCGATGCTGGCATTGGAAGGCGTCGAGGAGATAAGCGAGGAAATAGAGGGCATCGTAGCCTTCAAGGGAGAAGGGTTCCACCAGGTATACAAGCCCAGGCTCCTAGAATGGGCCCTAGGCCTCGTAAAGGGCCAGAAGCTCGCGATAACCGAGATAACCGTGAAGAGGGCAAGCAAAACAGTACTCTACAAGAGCGGCGACATAGTAAGACTTATGAAGGAGCGAGGCATAGGCCGGCCCAGCACCTACGCGAAAGCAATAGAGGCGAACAAGAGGCACGGCTACGTAATCGAGAGCAAGAAGAGAGCATACCTCATACCAACGAAAACCGGGATCACAGTCTACAAGTACCTCTCAGGAAACTTCGCCGAGATAGTATCAGAGGAGACGAGTAGGAGAATGGAGGAGGAGCTAGAGAAGATAGAGAAGGGAGAGAGGGACCCGCTGGAATACCTAGAAGAAGTCTCCCAGTTGATCACTAGCCTAATGGAAGCAGCTCCCGAGGCAGGAGAGAGCGTTACGGCGTAATACTGTAAACCCTCAGGGAACCCCTCGGAGAGGCTGGTGTAGGAATACGTGCCAGACCCCCTGAAAAGCCTTCAGGACTACCTAGCCTGGCTAGAGGAGAGAGGGTCCCTCCTACGGGTGAGGGACCCCATATCACCGATCCTAGAGATACCCTCCTTCCTACGCAGAGTCATGTATAACAGAGGCCCCACCGTACTCTTCGAAAATGTTGCTGGCTACCCGGGCTGGAGAGTGGCCGGTAACATCTACCAGAACCTGGATACGGTGAGAGAGGCGTTAGGCGTAGGGAATCTCGAGGACATTGGTGAGAGGCTTGTTGGCCTCGTGCAATCTCCCCCGCCTGTCAGCCTGGGAGAGAAAATATCAAGCCTACGGAAGGCCAAGGAGGTCTCATCACTCCTACCACGGCGTGTGAGGAGCGCCCGCTTCACCAAGAATATAGTCGAAGACGGGCCTCTTGCAAGCCTACCCCTCTTCAAGACCTGGCCTAGAGACGGCTCGCGCTACATAACCCTAGGCCTCGTGATAGTGAGGGACCCTCAATCCGGGATCACTAACATGGGAGTGTACCGGGTGATGGAGAAGTCCCCCCAAGAGGGCGTGGTTCACTGGCAGGTCCACAAGAGAGGGGCCCTAGCCTACAAGAAGGCCCTCGAGGAGGGGCGGAGGCTCCCCATAGCTATAGTACTCGGGTCAGACCCGGGGACTATGCTAGCGGGAGTAGCACCTGTCCCCTACCCGATGGATAAGCTATTCTTCGCAGGCGTCCTTAGGGGTAAGGGAGTTGACGTATACGAGCTCGACAATGGAATAATGGTTCCAGCTAATGCTGAGGCGGTTCTAGAAGGTTACATCGAGCCGGGTAAGTCATCGCCTGAGGGTCCCTTCGGGGATCACTGGGGATTCTACGATAGACCCCTGGAGGAGTACCCTGTAGCCGTCTTCGAGAGGCTCTACCATAGGGATGACCCAGTCTATCCGGGAACGGTCGTAGGCCTCCCGCCTCTCGAAGACGCGGTCATAGGGAAGGTTATTGAGAGAGTGTTCCTGCCAGTTATGAAGATGGTGTTTCCCGAGATTGTTGACGTCAACTTCCCCGTCCACGGCGTCTTCCAGGGCTTGATGATAGTGTCGATAAAGAAGAGGTTCCCCTGGCATGGTAAGAAGGTCTTGCTGGGACTGTGGGGCGTTGGGCAGACGAGCCTTACAAAAATGATAGTCGTCGTCGACCACTTCGTGGACGTGCACGACTTAGGCCAGGTGATGTGGGCGGTCACATCCTTCGCGCACCCGGGGAGAGATATAGTAGTCTTAGACAACGCGCATACTGACTCTCTCGACCCAACCTCTATAGCCTCGGTCGGAGCAAAAATCGGCATAGACGCCACCGTGAAGTTCCGCGAGGAGGCGGGGCGGGACCCTCCAGATATAGTAGCCCCGGATGAGCGTGTGGAGGAGAAGGTAGCCCGTGTAGCCGAAAAGTATGGTGTGAAGGGAGGGGATCCTTGGAGGAGGCTAGTCAGGGAGTACCTAGATACGATCCGGGTATGGTACGAAGCCAGGGGAGGCTCCACGCCCTAGCTAGGCTAATCAGGGTTGAGCACACCCTCTTCAGCCTACCCTACGCATACCTGGGAGGACTACTAGGGGGCTCCATGACGCTAAGAGAGCTATTACTAATCACCCTCGCAGTATTCGGACTCCGCACTGCTGCAATGGCGTACAATAACATCGCAGACCTAGACATAGACAGGCTAAACCCGAGGAGTTCTAAGAGGCCGCTGGTAACCGGAGCTGCTAGTATGAGGGATGCGTGGCTACTAGTAGTCCTTGGAAGCGTACTGTACTACTTATCGGCGGTTCTCTTAAACAAGTATGCCCTAATACTTAGCCCCATCCTCTGGATAGTAGCTATGACCTACCCCCACGCGAAGAGATACCACAACTTCCCTCACATACACCTGGGCCTAACGCTAGGACTAGTAGTATTCGGGGGCACGATAGCAACCTATGGGGACGTGGCTAGAAGCCTCTACGATGCACTAGCACGTGTCCCATGGGACCTAGTAGTAGCGGTAACCTGCTGGGTGGCGGGGTTCGACGTCATCTACAGTATAATGGACGTGGAGTTCGATAGGAGACTCCGGCTAGGAAGCATACCAGCCCGATATGGCGAGAGAAGGGCTATTCAAGCGAGCACAATATGCCACGCAGTCTACCTAGGAATACTTGGCCTAGCCATCCCGCGCTACGGGCTCGGCCTCGTAGGCATCGCCACGTATATAGTCACGGCGGCACTCATAGCCTACGAGCAGTACATAGTCTATCGGGAGGGCTTCGAGGCTATACCTAGAGCCTTTAACACGAACCTACTAGTAGGAGTGGCCGTCGGGATAGGATACTCGCTCGCCCTTATTGCCTAAAACTTGGGCCTGTACTCCAGCTCAACGTACAGGTACGACTCCCTCCCATTACGGGTCCGCCTATTATCGATGTCCCAGGCGACGATCTCAACACTATCACCCAGCCTCCTCTTGACCTCTGCAACTGTGTCCGCGAGAATGCAAATGTTCCTGCCATACGCTATGAGGCCTATCCTTTCCAGCCCCCTGTTAAAGTCGACTATTACCTGCAGAGCGTATTCGTCGGGCCTCATACGGCGTGTCACAGTGATCCGCGGGACCCCCTTATTCTCGGCCACAATCATCCACTCTCCTATCTGAGGCGCCCTCCCTTCTCACCGTTTGGATAGGCGGGATTAAAGCAGTAGGGTCTGAGAGTTTAAACATGGATTCCAGCCTCCCGGGCGAGCGCTCGGAAGAAGCTGGTGGAGGGGCCATAGAACTCTACCTCGCATATTCCAGTATACCTATTAGCCTCCAGGTTAACATTTACCAGGCGGGCACCCCTACTCTTAGCATAGAGTGGGAGGCTCCCCGCAGGCTCGACTACCCCGCTTGTACCAACTATCAATACGAGGTCGGCCCTAGAGAACTCTTGGAGAGCATCCTGGTAGGCCTCTACAGGCAGGGGCTCTCCGAACCACACCACGTCGGGCCTAGCTAGGGCCCCGCACTTGGGGCACCTGAAGGGTAGCTCGTCATCGCTGGGTACTCTTGTTATCTCCCACTTGTACCCGCACCTAGTACATCTAGCCCGGAGTATCGATCCGTGTAGCTCTATAACGTTAATACTCCCCGCCCTCTGGTGTAACCCGTCAACATTTTGAGTAATAATACTCTTAATAATGTCTTTTTTCTCTAGTAATGCTATAACTTTGTGGGAAACAGTTGGCTCTGCCCTGAGTACGAGACCTATCCTCCAAGCGTACCATCGCCATACTTTCAGGGGATCCCTAGCGAAGGCCTCGGGCGTAGCAAGCTCCTCCGGCCTATACTTGTTCCATAGCCCGTCTTTACCACGGAAAGTCGGTATACCCGCCTCGGCGGATATACCGGACCCGGTGAATACTATGGCATAGTCTGACTCCTCCAGGAGCCTCCACGCATGCTTAGCCGCCTCAACGGGATCCTTGTAAACCGCCATCCGCTAGGACACCTCCCGGTTAACTATGGGCGCCTCAGCTTCCGGCGCACTCACCATAACCCCCTTGTCTGTGACGAGGTTGATCTTCATCGGCGCCCTATTAGATAAACCAGGAGAGTGGGCATTATAGTGTGCCTAGTAGGTGAGCTCCGGATTATCTATGGCCTCGTACTCGCCCGTCGGAGGCTCCGGCGTCTCGGGACCCTCTGGGCATCCCTTACCGTGGCGTATCGGCTCCTCTATGCTGCTGAGTAGGACGACCCTGCTAGCCCTCACCTCACCGTAGACCTTGTAGCCTATCCTCTCAGCCAGCCTCCACGAGAATCTCCGGACCTCCTCGTGGCTGGGCATATTAGTCCTCGATAGCCTCTCCCTGCTCGCACCAACCCACATGTAGGCTTTAACCTCGACGTACGTTGGGGAGGCAGTCTTTATTAGTCGGGCGAAACCCTTGAGTGCCTCTTCCGTGTCGTTGAAGCCTCTCACTAGTGTTATCCGGAGTACCGTGGGGCTCGAGAAGCTCGGGAGTAGCTGGAGTGTCTCCATGGTGAGCTCCCAGGCCCTGGGCACTAGGGGCCTGTTGAAGTAGTTGTAGCTCTTCTTGTCCCATGCCTCCATGCTGATGTAGAGTTGGCTCGGCTCCTCTTCAAGGTTCGCTAGCACGTCGGGCCTAACACCCCTGGTCACGAGGAAGGTTGTCATGCCCCTCCTGTGTATCTCTTGTATGAGCTCGCCCAGCCTCTCGTATAGCGTCGGCTCGCCGGTAAGGCTCATAGTGACGTGTACAGGGTTCATTGCTTCCTCTACTCTCTTCGGGTCGGCCTTCGGATGCCCCTTATATCCGCTTATGATGCGCCGGTGCGCCTCGATTATACCGTCTACTATCAGCTCGGGATCGTCAGCGAAGGGCATCTTTGTGTCGTCAACGTCTATGCCAATGTCCTGGGGCCTTATCCTCCAGCAGTGGAGGCAAGCATTCCAGCACCAGAAGGCTACAGGGCTCATTTGAATATCACGGTGGCTCTCGATACCGTAGAACTTACACTTATAGCAGAACCTCC
>JALVJB010000132.1 GCA_027034115.1 Acidilobaceae archaeon
AACCGCTATAACGCTTGCCCTATTCGTCGGGCTTGAAGGAGAGGGCTTGTCATCCGCCCACGTATAGGCGGCGTAAACCAGGTTGTTATCCGTGGCTAGAGGTATCCAGTGGTTCGAGGAGAGAGTCACGTATCCCTGGCTGTTATAGAGGGGATAGAGGGTATAATCGATTAAGCCTAGGCTTTGATCCAGCTTCATTAAAAGGAAGTAGGCAGGATAATTATAGCCGCCGTAGTAATAATAGACCGTGGCCGATATGTATAGGGCCCCTCCCGGCCCGACTACGCAATCCCACCCGGTAAGGTTAAACCCGCTCATGTAGAACTCGTTTCGCGCCACGAGGTTGAGGTTCTCGTCGAACTCGAAGACGGTAGCATTTACCTTAGGGCTTCCGTTAGGGGAGAACTGGAGGCCCACCGTAAATATGTGGCCCAGGCCGTCCCTGCACACGCCTCTCATTATCGTGAAGTTAGTGTCAACATCCACATATTCATTCTCAATATCACCGTTTGAAGAGTTGACCGAGTACACGGTCCCATAGACGCCGGTGGAGTCGCTCAGGTAACCGGTTATGTAGACATTCCCCCAAGCGTAGAGAGCGTCGACGCTAGTAAGGTTTCCATTAACATAATAATAAGCATAATTATTAATAATATCTCCCTTATACGAGACTATTATCAGGGAGGAGTTCGTGGTAGCGTTTCCCGAGTATCCTGACCCGGTGAATGTTCCGATAAAGTATGCATAATTCGAATCAAATGTTACAGAGTATAGGACATCGAGGGGGAATGATGTCGGACCTATGGTCGCGTTGAGCCGTTCGCTCCACTGGGGGGTGTATATTAGGTAGGCATAGCTTGCCGGGACTGCCGCGATTATCATTACGACAAATAATAGTATAAATTTATTTATATTTTTCAATTTAATACACCCTTACACCACATCACAATACGCATCTTCCCCCAGTGTTTCTAAGGCTCCCTTGGTTTTCAATTCCCATAACTAGGTTTATAAGGGTTTATACTGATTTTATATCGAAAAGCATTATAAACCAATAGTACCTTCCAGTAACCATGCCCACGGAGTTCCCACTATTTTTCACATGTAAATTATAGCCTACTATGGCGAATGCTTAAAAAGAGCCTAGTTTGGGGGGTTTTAGGCAGGGTCTATGGGTAAGCGCAGAGAAGAGCTCGGATCCCTCGAATACTCCCTTCTAATGTTCTCGATGACCACGTGCCTGCCATTGTTCTTCCTGGGGCCTCTCGCTTACAGCCTGCACTTATCCCTGAATCAAGCTCTTTTAGCAGCGCTCGTTGGGAATGGGATCGTTGGTGCCCTCATGGTTCTAAACGGGCTGGTAGGGCTCCGTGAGGGGGTCGATTACATAGAGCATTCTAGGAGGGTCTTCGGCCGCCTCTACAAGATTCCAGTCTTCCTACGGGGGCTAGTCGGAGGCCTCTGGTATGGTGTGGAAGCGTTCAACGGCGCCCTGGCGCTTACACTCATAATACTATACGCACTAGGATACCGTGAGGGCTTGCTGGGCGAGGCCCTTGCGATCCTCCCAGTGCTATTAGTCGTCTACGTTGCATCGGCTACACTGGTCTATAAGAGGGGAGTAGCCGCCGTCGGTAAAGCCGCTAGCATCGCGGGGCCAGTGCTATTAGCTTACTTCGCATACCTGGCATGGGCTAACCACGTTGCAGAATTATCTGCTACCAGTGGACTACCACGAGGCGTTTCATGGACTAGCGCGGCGTTCCTAGGCTACCTCGCCGTGCAGACGAACTGGTGGGCGACAGTTGCGATCAACATGAGCGACCTCTCGAGAGCCGCTAGGAGCACTAGGGCACTAGTTGTGGGCGTATTAGTAGGAATGGTTGGAGGCCAACTGCTGGGCACCTATATAGGGTATGTCCTAGCCTCTAACTCCGGTAGCGCCCTGCCGCATGAGATAATAATCCAGGGATCCCCCAGCTCACTAGTACTAGTTATAGGGTTACTATTCGCCTTCCTAGCCCCATGGACAACCGACCTATCCGCAAACATCCCTGCTCTTGAAGGACTCGTGAGGATAATCTCAGGGATTGATAAGGGGAAGGCCGCAGTCATTGCCGGCCTCCTGGGATTCCTTCTGGCCCCATGGTACGCTATGGATAAGGCGCAGGACATCGTAGGGTATGTCGGAGCCTTCGCGGCCTCCTACGGAGTACTGCTAGGCCCGATACTTGGAGCGATGATCGCGTGGCTCATTAATGAGAGAACTAGCGGGGTCCCCGCCTTCGCGGGACTCCTAGCCGGGATAGCGGCGGCTTATGGGTATGGCTATGCCACGGGCACCATGGTGTCTGTACGGCTCGGCGGGCTCGCAATACCGTTCCCACCGGGCATAACCATCTACGTGGGCCTTGTAACCGCCCTAGTAGTCCCCCTACTCATCGATCGAGCCAGGAGGTAGGAGGGTCCCTCAACAGGGCCTCATTTACTTTTTCCCTCTCCTAGCCACACCGGTTCCCTGAAGGTGTGGTAGTGCTGATGACTGGGCCTATAATCGTGGGGCACAGGGCTAATAGTGGTAGGATTGTTCAATTCTACAAGCTCTCAGGGGTCGAGTACGTCGAGATTGATGTTAGGAGCGAGAAGGGGCAGATAATGGTAGGGCATGGGAGGCCCGTGATCAACAGGGCCACGGTCATCGGTAAGGCCTGGGCGTGGCTCGACTACAAGCTCTTCTACAGGGACCCCCTCCTGCGGGCTAGGACCCTGCCGGAGTGGCTGAGGATTATCAGGGAGAAGCTACCGTTGAAGGGAGTGCTCCTCGACGTTAAGAATAACGTTGATCCCAGGGCTCTCGCCAGGGAGCTCGAGGAGTCAGGGTTCCAGGGAGAGGTTTACGCCTCTACCGAGGATCACCGGCTTATAAGGAGCCTTAAGGAATACTTGAACGCAAAAGTATTAGCTTCATACAGCATAATGCCTTATGACATAGTAGAGTGCACCCTCATGAGCGGTGCTGACGGAGTAGCCCTCCGCAAGGACTACGCTACCAGGGATATCGTTGAAAGGCTACATGCGGCTGGCCTGCTGGTTTTCGCCTGGACAGTGAATACTGTGGAAGAGGCTGTCACCGTCTACCGGGCCAGCGTTGACGGGATCATTAGTGACAGGCCTGATAAGGTCCGGAGGGCTCTATCGAGCGTGCTAGACGAGGGCTAGGTTCTCCTCAGTCTCGGGATGGAAGAGCATTATCTTATCCCTGGGTATGCGTAGGTAGACCTTGTCTCCTATCCTAACGGTCTCTGAGGGGGGAGCCGTTACCTTTACTAGCTCGCCGTTGATCTTCAGGGTGATGATGTTCTCTCTACCGAGGGGCTCTATCGTGTACACCTCACC
>JALVJB010000133.1 GCA_027034115.1 Acidilobaceae archaeon
TAATTACTAATGCTACTCCTAGCTTACCCATCCCTGTACCCCTTGTAGATCCTGGGTCGCAGTCTCCCCCGGGTAACCGTTAAGGAGGCATTCCCTAGTTAAATACGCAAGTAGAATTCCCCCTGCATTAATGGCTGTATGAGGGTAGTGTACCGCCTTGACTAGGATAAGGGTCCGATTACTCCCGGATGGCGAGGAGAGGATAATCGAGGCCGAGGGACCCCTGACTGCTGGAAGGCTATTAGAGCTGCTTAGATTGTCGAGGGAGTCCCACGTGGTCATGGTTAACGGGAGGCCTGTCCCGGAGCCCGAGCTCCTAGGAGAGGGGGAGGTCGTTATAGTGCGGGTGCTGAGCGGTGGCTAGGTGCAGCGTCTGCGGAGCTCCGGCTATCGCTTACGTGCCGTACCAGAGGCGCTACTACTGCCCGGAGCACTACGCCGAGTTCGTAGAGGGGAAGGTTGAGAGGACCATTGAGAAGTATAAGATGATCAGGGAGGGTGACCGCGTAGTCGCTGCTGTGAGCGGGGGCAAGGATAGCGCGACCCTGCTCTCCACCCTTTCTAGACTCCGCGGCAAGCTGGGCTTCGAGCTCTACGCCTTCCACATAGACCTCGGTATCGGTGATTATAGCGTGGAGAGTAGGAAGGCCGCGGTAGAACTGGCTAGGCGCTTGAGGGTCCCCCTGGTAGTGTTTAGTCTCTGGGAGGAGCTGGGTTATGGAGTGCCGGAGGCGGCGGTGAGGCTTAGGAGGCCTGCTTGCAGTGTTTGCGGCATTTTCAAGAGGTACTTGTATAATGCTGTAGGTGTGGAGCTCGGGGCGAAGGTTGCTACCGGGCATAATGCCGACGACTTGGCAGCGTACTCCCTGAAGAATTTCCTCTTCCAGGAGTTGGAGGCTATTGGCAAGCTCGGCCCGGTGCAGGAGGGGGTCCCGGGCCTCGCCGCTACTAGGATTCGACCCCTCTACACGGTCTACGAGAAGGAGTCATTCCTCTACACGGTAGCTCGAGGGCTTCCTTTCCTACACAGGGAGTGCCCCCATGCCAGGCTGGATAGTTTGGATTTCAAGTTGAAGGAGATGCTCAATAGGCTTGAGGAGGAGAGGCCCTCCCTAAAGCTCGGGCTTCTTTCGAGGCTTGCGAAGAGGGCTAAGGATTACCCGAGGCCTAAGGAGTCCTATGCTCGCTGCGAGTCTTGCGGCTTACTCTCTAGTAGTGGTAAGTGTTCCTTTTGCAGGCTTACAGAAAGGCTCTCTGGGGAGCCTTTGGGTGGCTGGGTGAGGAAGAGGATTAGGGAGTTATTCTCGGGGGTTACTGGGCAGCCTTCTTCCTGTACTTGGGGTGGTACTTCCGGATGAATTCCTCCTTTATGTTTGTTAGCTCCTCCTCGGGTAGTATTGCTAGTATTTCCCATGCCAGGTCTAGGGTCTGCTCTATACTCCTGTTCTCCCTCTCTCCCTGGCTTAGGAATCTCCTCTCGAACGCGTCGGCGAATTCTAGGTATTTCCTGTCGACTGCGCTCAGGCTTTCCTCTCCCACCACGGCTGCGAGGCTTCTCAGCTCTACTCCCCTTGAGTAGGCGGCGTATAGCTGGTTGCTAACGTCGGCGTGGTCTTCCCTGGTCTTGCCGGGGCCTATTCCCTCCTTCATGAGCCTTGAGAGGCTCATTAGCACGTTTATCGGCGGGTAGATTCCCTTGTTGTAGAGGTCCCTGCTTAGGACTATCTGGCCCTCGGTGATGTAGCCTGTTAGGTCTGGTATTGGGTGGGTTATGTCGTCGTTGGGCATTGTGAGTATGGGCATCTGGGTTATGCTGCCCTTCTTGCCCTTAACCCTGCCAGCCCTCTCGTAGATGCTCGCGAGGTCGCTGTAGAGGTAGCCTGGGTATCCCTGCCTTCCTGGGACCTCTTCTCTCGCGGCTGAGATCTCCCTGAGGGCTTCCGCGTAGTTCGTCATATCGGTTAGTATGACTAGTACGTGCATGTCCCTGTCGAAGGCTAGGTACTCTGCGAGTGTTAGAGCAGCTCTGGGGGTGACGAGCCTTACCATTGCCGGCTCGTCCGCGAGGTTTACGAACATTGCGACCCTGTCTAGTGCGCCGGTCTCCTCGAAGAACTTCTTGAAGAATATGAAGTCATCGTACTTGATCCCTATTGCGGCGAATACTACGGCGAATTCCTCCTCCTCGCCCCTAACGGTGGCTTGCCTAGCGATCTGCGCTGCGAGCTTGTTATGGGGGAGTCCGCTGCCGGAGAAGATCGGCAGCTTCTGGCCCCTAACCAGGGTGTTCATACCGTCTATGGCGCTTACACCGGTCTGGATGAAGTCCTCCGGGTAGGCTCTCTCAGCCGGGTTCAGCGGGGCCCCGTTTACGTCTCTCTCCTCTTCAGCTATTATCGGGGGTCCCCCGTCGATGGGTTCTCCTAGGCCGTTGAAGATTCTGCCGAGCATGTCTTCGCTAACGGGGATCTCGAGGGGTCTGCCTAGGAACCTGACCTTTGTCCCGGTCGTCGTGATGCCTGTGGTTCCCTCGAAGACTTGTACGACTGCGATGCCCTTCATTACGTCTAGTACTCTGCCCTTTCTCTTCTCCCCCGTGGCCAGTTCTACCTCGACTATCTCGTCGTAGGCTACGTTGCTCACTCCCTCCACGACTAGGAGGGGGCCCTTGATCTCCCTAATCCTCGAGTACTCCCTTACTCCCACGGCCATCCCATTACACCCCTATTATCCGCTCCTCGCCTCTAGCTCGTCTAAAACCTTGAGCACTCTCTCCCTGAGCTCGTCGATCTTCTCGAGCTGGTCGTTGGGTATTGTGAACTTGGCCTTTACCATTTCAACGTATAGCCTGCCGATGGCCTGCCTTATCTGCGCTACTGTTATGCCGTGTTGTACTAGCTCGAGCGCTCTCTGGTAGAAGTCTATGAACATCCTGAGTAGCTTGAACTGCTTCTGTGGTGTTGCGAAGGCGTCGATCGGGTCGAAGGCGTTCTGCTTTAGGAACCCGTCCTTTAGGAGCCTCGCGGTCTCCAGGACTAGCTTGTCCCTCTCGTCCAGGCTCTCCGTTCCCACTAGCCTAACTATGTCCTGGAGCTCGTTCTCCCTAGTGAGAATCTCCATTGCCTCGTCCCTGTACCTCCTCCACCTCGGGTCAACGTTCTGGTGCCACCAGTCGGTTACCAGGTCCACGTAGGCGCTGTAGCTTAGGATCCAGTTAATTGCAGGGTAGTGCCTGGAGTATGCGAGCTTCGTGTCTAGGGCCCAGAATACTCTTATGAACCTCTTCGTGTGGCTCGTCACTGGCTCAGTGAAGTCTCCTCCAGGCGGGCTCACCGCTCCCACTATGGTGACGCTCCCATGCCTGTCTGGGCTTCCCAGGGCTTCTACCCGGCCGG
>JALVJB010000134.1 GCA_027034115.1 Acidilobaceae archaeon
CCAGTCCAGTCCCTCTGGTAGAGGGCGGCGAAGGCTCTTGGCCCACTCATCTGGAGGATCTGCTTGTCTTCCTCGGATATGTCGATCTTAAGCGTTATATCCGTTATGAGTAGGCCGTACATGTCGTTAACCCTCTGCGCCACCTTGGCCTTAGCGTAGTCGGAGAACTCTCCTATCATCGCGAGGAAGTCAGAAACGTTCTGCACTACTCGGCCCTGCCTAGCCTGTTCGTTAGCATACTCAGCGAAGGCATCTATTAGCGTCGAGATTATGAATGGGTTAACTTTTCTCCTAACATCGTCCACGGTTACTTCAGCATCCACTCCCATAAAGCGCGTGTAGAATAGCTCTATCTTATTCTCGTCCACGGTGAAATAGTAGGTTCCGTTAAAGAGGAGGTGAACCCCTATCCAGTCAATAAAGGCCCTGTCGCCGAACTTCGCATCATACTGTAGAAGGTTGACGAAAACAACAGTGGCCTTGAAAATACTCTCACCATAGAGGCCCTCTACGAAGCCATGTAAAAACGGGACATTCTGGGTGTCTAGGGTGTGCCTTCCCGGGCCCAGTACTCCGAGAAGCTTCCCATCCCTAAGGAATACCGCTCGCTGCGACTCATTCACTATAACAACGCTGCCAAGCTTAATGTCCTCGCTCGGGTAGCGCCAAGCCACGTAGGATTGAGGGTCCAGGTCCTCGGGCCACTTTATGACTTCGAGCCCTCCGCCTCCTACCGCTTTCGCACCTTTACCAAGAGCTTTACCAAGCTTATCGAATACCATTACTTACACCTACAAACCCTTATTAATACTCATCTAACCTTCGTGGTAGCCAGAGTATATTACTCTTAATGTATAATATACCGAAATATCGAGTAAACACACTAGTATATGCAATTAAAAATATATTAATTATTAAGATATATTCGCTAGCGTCCTAGAGCACGCTCCTCTTAATCGTTTTTAACCCTCCGCGAAGAGCCCAGGAGAAAGGCGGGAGCCCTTAACAGGTGAAGCAGTGTGAACAAGCGCAGGGAGAAGGGGCAATCGCATTCGACGAGGCCAGCCAGGCCCACGGTTCCATCATGGGTAGTCTACACGCCGGATGAAATAGAAGAGATAATAGTAGAGCTGGCTAAGAAAGGATACGGGCCCAGTATGATAGGAATAATCCTCCGGGACCAGTTCGGGGTCCCCCTAGCCAGGCCCTTCCTCGGAAAGAAGATAACTAGGATCCTCAGGGAGCGGGGAGTAAGCCCGCCCCTTCCCGAGGATCTAATGGTCCTCATAAGGAAAGCGGTTAACCTTAGGAGGCACCTCCAGGAGCACCCCAAGGACTTCCACGCCAAGAAGGGCCTTCTAGACCTTGAATCAAAGATTAGGAGGCTCGTGAAATACTACAAGAGGAGAGGAGTCCTCCCACCAGACTGGAAGTACAGCCCGGAGAGGGCTCGCCTCCTAGTGGCGGAATACGGCTAATAGCCGGCCTGGGAACTCATTATCTCAAAAACCCTCTCCTAGCCCAATGCTATTAGCGGGTGTAGCCACTAGTGCTCAGACTCCACCTGGAACCGGGGTCCTCCCTTGATAGAAGCCTACAAGCAGTTAGCAGGCACCTGGGTAAAATCCTGGAGGAGGGGCTCCGCGAGGGCTATATCAGGGTGTGGGCGTATCCCCGCGTAGAATCGATAATAGCCGGGGGAGTCCTGTCAGCGTTATCCTCGAGCGTGGGCGTGAGACCCCTCTATAAGGTATCAGTCTTCCCGCCGAGCCAGATAGATATTCCCACTATAATACTAGGCTATGGTAACCCCGATTACAAGGCTAGCCAGGTGAACTCGACACTACTATCGCTGTCACCGGAGGCGTCGACCCCGCCCCCGCCTGGAGCCGTATATGTGACTGGCGAGGGCAGTATAGCAGGGATCCTAGGGCTCCTCCTCCACGAGCAGAAGAATGCTTACTCCAGGAGGGAACTCCTCCTCCTGCTATTATCGGCCTCCTATTACGGTGGATACGTCGAGAAAACCGGGAGATTTCACGGCCTAGACAGAGCATTCTACGAGGCCCTCTCAGCGAAGACGCCGGAAATGGACGTGGTTAACACGTTGAAAGTCTACAACCCCGATAAGACGGGTCTCTGCGACGCAATAGCAATGACGATAGACCCCTACTATCCAAGCCTAACCGGCGACCCGGACGCCTGCAAGAGCCTGCTCCGAGCAAACGAGCTAGAAGACCTCAGCGATAGAATAGTCTCCTCCCTCTCCGAAAGAGAGCTAGAAAGAGCAGCTCTAGCAATACTCTCGCACATCCAGGGAATAGTGAAGGGGCGCCTTGAAGCCAGCGACTACATAGGAAGCATAGTCCTCCTCAGGAGCATCGGAGTCGACGCCCGACTACTAGCTAACTCTATCGTACACTTCCTAGACTCCCTCGGAGACCCGGCGATCGTCCAGTCACTCGTCTACGACCCAGAAACACTCATACAAGCTCTAACCAGGAGCCACATCGCATCTGCAAGCGACTTCGCCGAGTACGTGGAGAACGCCAGACTAGTAAAGGCCAAGCTCCACTCATGGCTACGGGGCTATATGGTGGGGGACCCCCATGGCCACTCCCCCCTCCTATTATGGAGGGCTCTAAAGCTCAAAGGACAAGTCGAAGCAGAACCACTAATAGTCGACAAGAACGGTAGGAACTGCGTCTCAGCCCTACAAGTGGAGGAGGCTAAGGGCTACGGTGAGGCGAGGAAGCTGGTGAGCGTTAAAGCCGCGAGGGAGGACGGCTTATGGCTATGCGTAGAGGAGAATGCATAGCCAGGATAGTAGTAGAGACAGCGCATGCCAGGATCCTTTATGACGCCGTGGAACCCGATAACAGGGACGCCCCACCCCACATTAAAGTATCCTGCACCCCGAAGGATAACGCGCTAGAATGCACCGTTAGGGTTACGGGCTGCGGGAATCCCAAGCGCGTCTTAACATTGAGAAATACTGTAGATGACCTCCTCCTAGCGCTTAGGAGCGCCCTGGAGGCCCTAGACCTTCCGAAATAATACCTTTAAACTCGCATCCAAACCAGACCCCAGGGGTTACCGGTAGGTAGCGTTGGAACGGTGAGGAAAGCATGGCTAGGAGGCGTGCCAGGCCTTCGGGTGACACTTGGAGGCAGAAAAAGTGGTACACGGTAGTGGCGCCGCCGGTCTTCGGCGAGGCCCCACTAGGGACCACCCCCGCTGACGACCCGGACAAGCTGATAGGTAGAGTAATGGAGGTAACACTGTTCGACATAACCGGAGACTACGCCCACGTCCACATAAAGCTATACTTCCAAATAGTGAAGGTCGAGGGCGACACGGCTTACACCCG
>JALVJB010000135.1 GCA_027034115.1 Acidilobaceae archaeon
CTACACATCGGTGCGAGGCACCTTGAAGCTATTCGAGTACGAGGCGAAGAAAATACTCGCTGACAAGGGCGTGAAGATCCCCCGAGGGGTCCTAGTAGCCAAGGGAGAAGACCCGGTCGCTAAGGCTAAGGAAGCAGGGCTCGAGCCTCCGGTAGTTGTGAAAGCCCAGGTACTAGTGGCTGGCAGGGGGAAAGCCGGCGGCATAAAAATGGCTAAGACGTGGGAGGAGGTAGCAAAGTATGCTGAGGAGCTATTCAACAAGCCGATTAAAGGCATCGTCCCCAAGCTCCTGCTAATCGAGGAGGCAATACCCCACGAGGCCGAGCTCTACGCAGCCATAGTAATTGACAGGAGCGCTAGGAAACCCGTAATACTCGCTAGCCAGTATGGAGGCATGGATATCGAGGAGATCTCTAAAGAGAAGCCTGAGAGCATTATCAGACAGCACGTCGATCCCTTCGTAGGCTTGAAGGGCTATCAGGCCAGGCTCATAGGAAAGAGGATCGGTTTAAAGGGGAAGGCTCTAGCAAGCTTCTCTAAGTTCCTAACGGCTCTATATGAGGCTTTCACAGAGTATGATGCGGAGCTCGCAGAGTCGAACCCGCTCGCCCTCGTCGGCGAAGAAGTCATTCCCCTCGATGCTAGAATGATAGTCGACGACAACGCCCTCTACAGACACCCCGAACTAGCTAAAGAGAGGTTCGAGGAGTCCGGCGAATACACGGAGTGGGAGATCAAGGCCCGGAAGATAGGGCTGGCCTTCGTGGAGCTCGACGGCGACGTGGGCATTATAGGCAACGGAGCAGGCCTAACAATGACCACTATGGACCTAGTATACGAGTACGGCGGAAAACCAGCGAACTTCCTCGACATAGGAGGCGGTGCCAGCGCCGAGCTCGTAAAGACCGCTGTCTCGTTCCTAATGGAGTACCCTAAGGCTAAGAAAGTATTCATCAACATCTTCGGCGGTATCACTAGGGGGGACGAAGTGGCTAGGGGAATTGTGAAGGCGCTGCAAGAGCTAGGCCAGCTACCGAAGCCGATAGTGATAAGGCTCGCCGGTACGAAGGCTGAGGAGGGCCGGAAGATCCTAGAGGAGGCGGGGATCGAGGCTTATACTGACCCGATTGAGGCGGTTAAACGGGTGATTGAGCTCTAGGCTTGGGAGGTGGTGTGTGATGGCGGTCTTACTAGACGAGAATGCAAGGGTCATAGTCCAGGGGATTACTGGTAGGGAGGGATCCTTCCACACTAAGCTAATGCTGGAATACGGGACTAAGATAGTTGCAGGCGTCACCCCCGGCAAGGGAGGCATGGAGGTACACGGCGTACCAGTCTATGACACCATGAAAGAGGCTGTCGAGGCCCATCCAGAAGCAAACACGTCAATAATATTCGTCCCCGCAAGATTCGCTCCCGACGCAGTGTACGAGGCAGTCGATGCTGGAATGAAGCTGGTAGTCGTGATAACAGAGCACATACCCGTACATGAAACAATGAAGTTCGTGAACTACGCGAAGCAGAAGGGCACAATAATAATCGGCCCCAACTGCCCCGGCATCATAACCCCCGGTGTCGCAAAGGTAGGCATAATGCCAGGGTCAACATTCACGCCAGGCCCAGTTGGAATAGTATCTAGGAGCGGGACCCTCACCTACGAGATAGGATACGCCCTAACGAAAGCGGGGATAGGCCAGAGCACGGTCATAGGAATAGGAGGAGACCCAATAGTAGGACTAACCTTTACCGAGGCAATGGAATACTTTGAGAAAGACCCACAGACCAAGGCACTAGTCCTAGTAGGCGAGATAGGAGGAGACATGGAGGAGAGAGCTGCCAAGATGATCGAGGAGGGCAAGTTCACCAAGCCAGTAGTAGCATTCATAGCTGGTAGGACAGCTCCGCCGGGCAAGAGAATGGGCCACGCGGGCGCGATAATAATGATGGGGACCGGCACCTACCAGGGCAAGGTCGAAGCCCTCAGGAAGGCTGGCGTAAAAGTGGCTGAGACACCGTTCCAGATACCCAGCCTAGTAAAGGAGGTCCTATAACCTCCCCATCCTCCTCTTTCTAGCCTGATACTCCTCGCTAGTCCCAGCGGCGATTATCTCGTACAACCTAGCAGTATTCGCTCCGTTCTTCGGCCTTAAGAGCCGGCCGAGCCTCTGGATGAACTGCCTCTGGCTTCCTGTACCGGATAACAAGACGCCTACATTAGCGTCTGGTATATCGATTCCCTCATCGCCTACGGTCGTTACAACGAGGACCCCGCTGGGAGAGGCGCGGAACTCCTCGAGCACCCGTGCTCTCCTAGCCTTGTCGAGGCCTCCGTGAAGGAGCAGGCCCCCCACCCTTCTCGCTATCTCCTCGGCCTGCGACTTGTACTGGGTGAAGACGATGATCTTAGATCCCTTGGCTAGCTCGTTCCTAATTATCTTCTCAGCCTCCCTTAACTTCGCCTCGCTATGTTGTATGAGCTTCGTCATCTCCTTGTGGATGCGTATAGCCTGGATTGCGTCCTGATCGCCCTTCTTAGCGGCCTCGAGGAGCTCCTGGAAGGTGCGCCCTCTAGCGTATACCTGATACCTCCTCCTTAGCTCCATGTACTTCTTCTTCTCGTTGGGCAGCAGGTCAACCTTCCTCTGGATTATAGTGTAGGTGGCGAGGTATCCCTGCCTAGTGAGTTCTCCTGGAGAGGTGTGGTATACAACGCCTCCAAGGAGCGGGAATATCTCCTCGTGCTTCCCATCTTCCCTCTCTATGGTGGCGGAGAGCCCTAACCGGTAGGGGGCAGGCATACCTATAGCCACGGCCCTAAACTTCTCGGCTGGTAAGTGGTGGGCCTCGTCGAATATCACTAGGGAGAAGTAAGGGGCAAACTCGCGGAGCCTGCGATACGCCGTCTGATACGTCGTCACCGTTATGGGGGCCAGCCTCTTCTCCTCCCCATAATAGGCGCCAACCATCCCCCCCGCATCGGTGAACCTCCTGACAGCCTGGATCCACTGCCTTACCTGCTCCCTCGTGTAAACCACGACAAGTGTCCTCACCTGTAATTCCGCGATGCCAGCGATGGCCACCACAGTCTTACCCGCACCAGTGGGCAGAGCGATTATACCCTTGTAATCATTTTCTCTCCAAGCCTTCAACGCTTCCTCCTGGTAGGGGCGGAGGGTCCCTCTAAACTCTATCCTCCTGGGCAGGAGGCTCGCGCTTCCAAGTAAACCGACTTCGTCGACGACCCGGAGCCCGGCATTACGGAGCACACTGACAACCTTCCCGTAAAGGTACGGGGGTATCTTGTAAGCCTTCTCCTCACGGTCGTAGAGGAGGGGTAGACCCCCCTCCCTCAATATGTCCCTGAGGAACCTTCGAGAGGAAACCCCTATCCATCCGTCTTCCCGGAAGTAAACACGGGCGGTGTTGTACTCTTCGAATACCCTCTTTAACTCTTCAAGGTCTTCCTCGACAATACCCTCAATGCTTGAGAGCAGGGAGAATACATCCTCAAGGGTATAGCCCTCTTTTCTCACCCTCTGGGGGTCCAATTCAAATAGTGAGTAGCCCTCCCGACGGCCCAGATACCTGGCTACCCTAGTTATAGTCTTGAATAGCTCCTTATCGATCCATCCCTTAACCCTGAAACGTACCCGAGGAACGCTTACAGTTCTATGCAACACCGACATCCCCAGCAGGCCTGTAACCCAGCACTGGGAAGGGTCCCCTCATACCTAACTTCTCCAGTAACCTCTTTACACGGAGAGGGGGGTCGCCGGACGAATGGAGTACCACGCACTCGACACCCCTCCTCTTTATAAGTTCAACTTTCTCGACCTCTGGCTCGTCGGCTAACTCGAGAAGCCAGCCCGCACGGTCGCCGCATACCCCTACACTCACACGCAATAGCCTCATACAATCGCCATCCGCTATCTCCACCAATATCCAGGCTTCTAAATCCTCCTCTCTATGAAATAGTACTTCTACATAATCGTACTCCTTATCGGCGACTCTACTAGCAAGTTCTACTAAGTCCTCCTCCTCGAATAGACCCGAGTCCTCTAGGCACGGACCGGCTCCATGCGTGGGTTCGCGCTCATCGAGGTCGCCTCTTAAAACCTCATTCATCGCCGGCCCCTCTAAACGCGTACCCCTACATGGGAGTTAATTAGGAGGTCGGTGAGGTCTCCACTCTTCACTGGCCCAGAGGGCCTTTGATCTCGGCAAACTCCTCATCCCTCCCAGGGTATGGTAAGGAGGCACTAATTAAAGCCTCGACCTGGAATCCCGGATACTGGGGCGAAGAAGAGAGATGTCGTCTAAGGGCACGAGGATTAGTAAGGGGGAGTACAAAGCGGTCGCCCAGCGCATGAAAGTTATCCAGGAGCAGCAGAAGCTAATAGTAGAGAAAATGAAGAGGATAAAATACAAGATAGCGATAATGAGTAATAAGGGAGGCGTAGGGAAGAGCTTCGTAACAGCAAGCCTCGCAGCCGCCCTCGCAGTCTCGGGGAGGAAAGTAGGAGTACTCGATGCAGACGTTCACGGGCCAAGCATACACAAGCTCTTCGGCCTACCCACGGGTCTAGGCATGCCCGCTAAGCCCGACGGCACGATGATACCGGTGGAGGCGCCGCCGGGCGTTAAGATTGCGAGCCTAGGACTCCTACTGCCAGAGGATGAGACGCCGCTCATATGGAGGGGGCCTATAAAGACTAGTGCTCTCAGGGAGCTTCTAGCCTTCACAGAGTGGGGCGATCTCGACTACCTCCTCATAGACCTCCCACCAGGCACGGGCGATGAACAACTCACGATAGCCCAGCTAATACCCAACATGACGGGAGTAATCCTAGTAACCATACCCAGCGACCTGTCGAAAGCAATAGTCCTCAAGGGCCTGGCATTCTCCAAGAGGCTCAACGTGCCAGTAATAGGGATAATCGAGAACATGTCCTACTTCCGTTGCCCCGACAATACTATTCACTACATATTCGGGAAAGGAGCCGCGGAGGATATCGCCAAGAAGTATAACATCGAGTATCTTGGATCCATACCAATAGACCCGAGGATTCGTGAGGCTAACGATAAGGGGAAGGTGTTCTTCATAGAGTATCCGGACTCCGAGGCTAGTAAGGCCTTCCTGAAAATAGCAGAGAAAGTTATAAGCATAGTCGAAGGAGGCAGAAGGGATAAGGAAGAAGTAGGGTCAGACGAGTCCTAGCTTTGATGCTAGCTCGGCCGCGTTATACTCTTTCGCTAGCTTCACATAGGCTTTCTTCTCTCCCTTAGGTGTGATGAGTGTTCTAACCTTGTCTACCTTTACGTCGTATAAGATCTCCACGGCTTTCTTGATATCCGGCTTAGTAGCATCTCTCCTGACGATTAGTGTGAGTGTATTCTCCTCTTCCAATAGTCTAGAGGCCTTCTCGCTCATGTGAATCCTAATTATTACTTCCTCCGGCTTCACTGCGTCTCCACCCTGAATCTAGCCTTCAAGCCCTCAAGAGCTTTCGCCGTTATTACTGTTAGCCTTCCTGGAACACCTCCTGGAGCGAGCTGGAGCACGTTCACGAGTTCGGGGGTTGCCACATCTACGCCTGGGAAGCCCTTAACCGCCTTGGCGAAGGGCGAGTAGGGATCCTCTACTATGAAGAGGATGCTTACAGGGACCTTATACCTCCTACCCCTGCGCTTACCCTTGCCGGCTCTCCACCTCTTCCCATTATACGCCCGGACTATGTCATCGTATACTCCTATCTTCTCAAGGAGAGCCCTAGCATCGCTCGCCTTGGATATAGCCTCTAGGACACTGCTGTCAAGCACAATTGGTAGATATTTAGCATTGAACTTGTGGCCCCGGGCCTTTACTAGCTCCGGTATTGAGGTGGCGGCGAGCGCGCTCATAGTGGCGAGCTTCTTCTCGAGCGCGTTGATCTCCTCGTGTATCTTCTTCTCAACCCTTGGAGGGTGTGCAAGGCGCCCTCCACGAGTCATGTTGACGAGGGCAGCCCTCATACTGCCCCTTATACGGGGGACCCTCGAGACCCCGTGGTGGGCTCCAAGGCTACGGGCACTGGTCCTCTTCCCCGCCATGGGATCCCTTCCCTTAGGCTGGAGCCTGGCTGTCAGCTCGCTGTAGAAAGCTCTCCTTATGAGGTCCTTCCTAACAGGGACCCTGAAGACGTCTGGTAGTACCACTTGTCCGGCGTCTTCGCCCTGAGGGCCGAAGACGGGGACCGATATCGGGTCTCTAAGGTAGAGGAATAGGGTTGAGTAAACCATCACTTAGACACCCCCTAGTTACCCTGCTTCGATCCTAGGCTGAGGTAGGTTATCTTGGGCTCTTTCACTCCAAGCTTCTGGTACCATCTCGGAGGCCTTACCGGGTATCTCAGGACGATGGGCCTCTTGGGGACTCCTGGAATGCTCCCCGCGAGCAGGGCGTAGGTAGACTTCACGAGGCCATAGTGTAGGAAGCCTCCTGCAGGGGTGATCTCGTAGCCGTTGTCCCCAATCGCTAGTATTCTCTTGTTGTACTCGGTCCTCCTGTGATACCCGGTCTGACCGGCCTGGGGTATCTCCCACCAGGTCCCACGGCCATGGCTGCGGGCTCCAACCCTCCTGCTACCCTTCCTGTGCTTATGCCAGCGCGGGAGCTCTTTCACGCCCCACCTCTTGACGGGGCCCTGGAACCCCTTGCCCCTAGTCACTGCTATCACGTCTACTAGTTGCCCGGGCTTGAAGACTTCGCCCAGCTCTAGGGTCTTCCCAAGCTTCTTGACTGCGTAGTCTAGCTGTTGCTCTATAGTGCCGCCGCCGATCTTTACCTCTAGCAGGTCGGGTTTCTTCTTGCTCAGGCCTCCCACTAGTTTGGGCTGGGAGGCTACGAGAATCCTTACCTCCTCGAGCCTGTCAGCGTTATCTTGTAGTATGCGGAGGTTCTCTTCCTTCCCCTTGCTTAGTGTGGGTATCTTCCGCCACAGCTCCAAGTCGCTTGGAGGCTCTACCCAGGCCTCGCCCAGCGTGTATAGCCCCCGGTTGGGATCGTAACCGTAGCCCCTGACGGCTAGTACCACGAGGGGCGGTGCTTCTACAATTGTTACGGGTATCATTATTTCCTGGCCGAATGTGGGGTTTCCTGGCCTGTCATCTATGATGAAGGCGTGGGTCATCCCAGCCTTGTATCCGAGGAACGCGAGCGGTACGGGCTCGCTTGATTCGATGCTGGGCCAGGTTTTTACTCTCGGCACTAGCCTCGAGGCCCTTTTCCTCGGCGAGTATCCTAGGCTCCCTCTACGTGGCGCCCTCTTCTTCCTTGCTCCCACTGCCTACACCCAGCCTTAACCTTAACGACCCCTCATAGGCCGAGTGGAATCCTAGCGGGTTATAAAGTCTCTGGAGCCTCGTCGAGCGGTGCTAGGAGGGATAATGCTATCAGCACGGCTTCCTCACTCCTAATAGTTCTCGTGCCCTGGAAGGGGACAAGATTGACGACAGCGTCAAAATACTCGTAGCCCCCGGCATCATCCACCACGCTACCCCTAGGGCCCCCCACAACCACGAGCATCCCTCTTTTACCGCGGCCCGGCTCCTCGAGTACTAGACTGTTGAGGCACTCGCCCCTCCTGCTCGTGCCTATCACCGCGTACCCCTTAGCCTTGTAGGATGAAGCTACCTCGCCCAGGCTTGACCCCCGGACCACCCTGAAGCCAGTGTAGACTCCCGGCTCCCTGGCTTCCTCGAGGACTATCGGGTCTAAGCCGACTATACGTACGAGTAGGAGGGACCCCTGAGGGACCCTCCTCTCGGCCCGTAGTATACCTGTGCCATATCTGCCCAGGTAAACCTGGCAGTTGTGATCCTCGCACCCATCTACGATGCCGTACATTACAAGACCCCTACGGGGTCTAGGGGGGAGATCGTGGGTCGGAATGTTTAACGGGAGTAGAAGCCCGGCTATTCGAAGCTCCGGTTTAAGCGGGATGAGGCGCCTTCTAAGGTACGGCGGGGTTGCGAGGTAGGATAGAAGGGTGAAGAGTTCTTCCTGGTCCCTGCGCCGGGAGCCCTTATCTCTATAGATAATGATTTCATCGGCTCGGAAGATACCGGCAGCTCTGGCTATGAGCGACGCCTTTACCGCTTTTAGTTCTCTCGTGGGCTCGGTGGATAACAGGCTTGAGGCAACTGCTAGAGAAATCCTCTTTTTCCTAGGAGGCGGGGGCCACTTGCCACACTTCATTTCTTCTTCTTTTTCTTATAGCCAGTCTTAGTCTTAGTTTGTTCTTCCTCCTTCTTGCTCCCTTTCTCCATGAAGAGCGTCGTCCTCTGTCTTCCACCCATACTATCCACCGCATATCGGGGAGAGGGGTCTAGGGTTAAAATAGAGTCTGACCCCTTAGACAACTTAATACGGGGAGAGCATCGTTGGCCTTCCTCTACAAGGAGCCTCTGGAAAACCCGGGGCTAGCTCTTAGAAGGCTCCTCGAAGAGAGGGATATAGTAGTAGCCCCCGGCGTCTTCAACCCCGCAGTAGCCCTGCTAGCGGAGAAGATGGGTTTCGAGGCGCTCTATTTGTCCGGCGCCGCCCTTACCGGTAGCCTCGCAATGCCCGACCTGGGAATCATAACCCTAACGGAGCTCGCACTCTTCACCAGCTACATAACCAGGATAGTATCAGTACCACTTATAGTAGATGCTGACACGGGCTTCGGAGAGGCGATAAATGTCCAGAGAACTGTGAGGGAGCTGGAGCAGGCGGGCGCCGCGGCTATCCAGATAGAGGACCAGGTCTTGCCGAAGAAGTGCGGCCACCTATCCGGGAAGAGGCTTGTGCCTCCCGAGGAGATGGTGAAGAAGATTATAGCCGCCGTTGAGGCAAGGCGTAGGGACACTGTGATTATAGCGAGGACGGACGCCCGTAGTGTAGAGGGCCTAGACTCGGCGGTAGAGAGGGCGAAGCTCTACGTTGAAGCCGGCGCGGACGTCATATTCCCCGAGGCGCTTCGAAGCCTGGAGGAGTTCGAGTACTTCGCAAAGCAGCTTCCAGGGGTCCCCCTGCTAGCTAACATGACCGAGTTCGGTAAGACCCCGTATCTCACCGTTGAGCAGTTCAAGCAGGCAGGGTTCAAAATCGTCATATTCCCGGTTACAACGTTTAGATACGCCATGGGGGCTGTCCGGGAGGCCTTGAGGGTCCTGAAAGAGGAGGGCACTCAGAAGCCTCTCCTCGACAAAATGATGACTAGGTGGGAGTTCTACGAGCTCATCGGATACAAGGTCTACGAGGAGGTAGACTCCAAAATTGCCAGCGAGGCCGAGGCGCTAGTGGAGAAGTTCCGCCGAGGAAAGCAATAAGTCCGGGAACCACGGCCACCCCAGTTTTTAACTCTTTGAATATCCATAGGGAGGCATTTGGCGTTACAAGACCTCATAGACCTGGTGCAGCACCTAACCCAGCAGGTAACAGTGCTGGCCTGGGCGCTCTTCCTCCTAACATGGAGTATAGGCTGGACCCTTAGGGGCGCCCCTATACCACTCAGCAAGCTGAAGAGGACTGGTTCAAGCTTTATCGAGGACTCAGTGTGGGCTGCTCTCTGGCTGGCGCTCGGGAGCACGATTTTCACTTTAATAACATATATAATAAAG
>JALVJB010000136.1 GCA_027034115.1 Acidilobaceae archaeon
CCGCTAAGGAGGCGTACCGGGGTCCCAACCCGGCTACTCCTGGAGAGAACGCTCACCTCGAAGCCCTTACCGGTATCATCAATCTCCACTGCGTGGTACTCTAGGCCGAACTTCTCGAGGAACCCCGTCATGGTATCTTCCAGCGCTGCTCTAGCGTTCTCCAGCAACCTCTCCTGGACGTCAGCCAGTATGGCCCCGGCTACGATGGCGGTTACAATCCTCTTTCGGAGCTCCATGAGTCTCCGAATAGCCTCCTCAGCCTCCCTCCTCCTCCTAATATACTCCTCTATGAGCTTCTCCTTCCCCTCCTTCTCGGCCACAAGCCTCTTCTCCTCATCCCTGAGTCCAGCTAGCTCCCTTTCTAGCCTCTCGAGCTCGCCTTCAAGCCTCTTCTCCTCCTCGAGGAGAGAGGGAAGCTCCCCCACCCTCTTCTTCAACCTCTTGATATCCTCTTCTAGATCCCTGGCCTCTTCCTCTAACAGTGGCTTCTGCCTAGCCATCTCTTCTAGCTTTCCTAGGTTGCGGACTGCGTCCAGGATCTTTTTCTCGGCCTCCCTGAGGGACCCGCTATTAGTAGCTGTTAGTAGGTGTTCCTCGATGCGTTTGGCCTCTTCCTCTAGCTTGCTAATCCTCTCCCTGAGGGATTCGTACTCGCCCCTGATCTTATCATAGTCTTCGGGCTCCACGTTCTTGCTTTCAAGGAGTGCCTTTGCGGCGTCGAAACGCTTCTTCGCATCTTCTAGTTTCTCTGCCTCTACCTTCAAGTTCTCTAGCTCATGCTTAAACTCGTTTAACCTTCCCCTGAGGCCTTGGATTTCGTCTTCTAGTCTTTCTGCCTCGCCAGCCTCTACTTGTGAGAGTATTGCTTCGGCTCTACTATAGATCTTGACGGCATCCTGGACTATGCTTTCAATTCTCTTGGTCTTCTCCCTTAGCTCGGCTCTCTTCTTGCGAAGCTGCTCTTCTAGCTGCCCGAGCTCTCTTATCCTCTCTTCTAGGCCTAGTTCCAGGTTCTTCTTTCTCTCCTCGGTTAGGGGGCTCCCGCACACGGGGCACTTGGCCTCGGTGCTCTTGCGGAGGGCGTCGAGTGCTTTCTCGGCCTCTTCCCTCTTAGACCTTACGGCGGCGAGTTCCACTTCGATTTTCTTCAACTCTTCCCTGGCTCTTTCCGCTTCGCCTTGGAGCTCGTCTAGAACCTTTCTAGCCTGCTCCAGCCCCGCTATACTGGTCCCGGTTATCCGGGAGAGCTCTGCTAGGAGGAACCCTCCCTTCCGGGCTAGTTCCCGGAGGCGTTTTAGCTCGCCTTCCTTGGCTTCAATTCTAGCTTTAATACTCTCTATCTCTCGCTCGAGACCCCGGATTTCGGCTTGTATTTCATCGTATCTCCTCGCTTTCTCCAGAGTTTCATT
Source organism: Acidilobaceae archaeon (assembly GCA_027034115.1). Classification (GTDB taxonomy): domain Archaea; phylum Thermoproteota; class Thermoprotei_A; order Sulfolobales; family Acidilobaceae; genus Thermodiscus. Next base: position 1,410 of record JALVJB010000136.1, read on the forward strand.
GTACGTTCTAAAAGCGTCTACAAGGGCCTCGTATTCCCGGAGTCTCGCCCTTAGATCTGCGAGTTCCTCGCGTAGCCTCCCCAGTTTAGATAGCTCCTCTTGTAGACTCGCGATCCTCCTTACTTTTGGTAGCTTCTCTAGGGCTTTCCGGGCTTCTTCTAGCCTTTCTCTTATCCTTTCTAGCCTTTTTTCCTTGTCCCTGAGTTGATCCTCCACCTGCCTTAGCTTCTCTATCTCGCCTGTCAGCCTCCTCAGCTTCTTTCTCAAGGCCTCTTGCTCTTCCTCAAGGGCTTCGATCGTTGCGGAGACCCTGGCCAGTTCTTTTTCGATCCTCTCCTTCTCCTCGGTGTATAGCGTGATCTTCTGCCTTGCACCGTCTCTCTCCTCTATTTGCCTCCTCAGCTTCTTGTCTAGGCTCCTGCTTAGGGATTGGAGGGCCCTGGTGGGGTCTTTGCTTGAGACTCGGGGTACTCTTTCTCCCTCTCCTTCGTACTCGATGTAGAGTCCCGGGAGCTTCTCAAGTGCCTTCCTGTAATCGGGTATGCCTACGGCGTTTTCGACTAGCTCCCGGAACTCTCGTGGCCTGGACATCTTATTGGCTATCTCGCGGAGGCTCCCCTGGGGTATTATGACGCTCGACTCGAGGAGCTTGTCGAGCTTGTCGTGGCTCGAGACGCCGAGTAGCCTCGCCACCTCTGCTCTGTAGGCTTTATCACTATTAGCTACAAGCCTGCCGTTCACCCGGAGGCGGGCTTCCTTCTTCTTCCTGCCACTGTACAGCCTTACGTGTGCGGTAACCGTTTCCCCGGGTGCTTCTAGTAGGACTTGGATTTCGCCGATCGCCTGGTTGCGGCGGACTAGCTCGTATATGCCTCCCCTCCCTTCGCCTCGTAGGGAGCCTAGTGTTAACGCGGTGTACACTGCTTCAACGATACTCGATTTTCCGGCGCCATTGGGGCCTATTAGTGCGATGCTTCCCTGGCCAGGCAGGTCGAGCCTCGTGTCTGTGTGGCTCGTGATGTTCCTTAGTATTATTGACTTTATCCTGTACCTCTTCACCTTAACCACCTCTTCTTCCTGGCAACCTCTACCAGCTCCCCCCTGCTGGCTAGCTCCTCGATGATCTCTCCGGCCCTCTCCTGGTTACCTTCCACGAGGGCCTTCTTCAGTTCGAGGATTAGCTCAGCAGTTGCCTTGGAGACCCCATAGGCACTAACTATGATCTGCACGGGGTCGAGTACTGGTTCCCCACCGCCCCTCTCCCGGTCTCCTCCAGGGGGTCCCCCAGCCTGAACCCTCCTAATGTGGGGGACGATTATGACTCCATGCCTCTTGGCGAGGTCGGCTACGGCGTTCTCCACTCTGGCCCTGGGTACTGCGGGGTAGACCGCTAGTGGGAGGTGTACTACCATCCTCCCCCCGCCATTGACGGCCTTAGAAACTATTGGTTCAAGCCTCTTCCGGATGCTGGTAGAGTCGGGGACTTCTACTTCCCTGAGGACAATGTGCCTAGAGACCTCTACCTTGTACTCCTCCTGGATGACAGGCTCGTCGCCGCTCAGGTCTACGAGTATTGGGCCCCTAGTGTGCTGGCTCCTCGCCTCTCTTATGTTGAGTGGGTAGAGGCTTCCCGTGTAGACCGCTAGCCGGGGACCCTGGCCCTCGCCCTTATGGATCCACCTTCCATGGTGGTGGCCTAGCGCGGCGTACTCTACGCTGGGCAAGTCCGCGATGTTAGTGTTGGATGCGTCGGGGGGTAGGGGTCCCTCAACCCCTATGTGGGCTAGGAATACTCTCGGCTTACCCACTGCTCGGAGTGCTGCTTCGTAGGCTGGGAGTATGCGCTGGTTGTAGCGCCTCTGGGCTTCTATGGGGGCCTTGTTAAACCTGTAGACTACTATGGTCCCCTTCTCGAGGCGTATTATCGACTTGGAGACTATCTCCTCAATGC